>JBBISX010000132.1:0-4868 GCA_037441005.1 Candidatus Iainarchaeum sp. | reverse complement strand
GTCTGGCCCACTTTGGCACGGTGCAGGCGGCGCAGGTGCGGCTGGCGACGCTGGCCCTGCAGCATGACGAACCCGGTGCGGCGCTGCAGGCCGTCGAGGCGCTCGCGCAGGCGCCGGCCGACGTCGAGCCGAACGACCTGTACGCCGGCGAGCGCTGGCTGGTGACGGTGCGTGTGCTGCGCGCGGCCGATCGCCACGACGACGCCGCGCGCGCGTTGCACAGTGCGGTGGCCGCGATCGAGCGCATCGCGCGCGAGGACACGCCGCCCGAATTCCGCGACAGCTTCCTGCACCGCAATCCGGTCAACCGCGAACTGCTGACGCTCGCGACGCGACGGAGCTGACCGCTGCGGCCTGCCACGCCACCACTCGCGTCGGCTTTCGCTTCCTGCCGCACCTGTTCCCGCAGATTCACATCACGGCCCGGTTCAATCGGCTCGCCGTAACGCTCGTGTGACGCTGCGGGCGATACAAATCCTTCGTGCGTGTCGATCGCCACGCCAACTTCCGGAGGACCGAGATGAATCGAACCCTGGTTGCACTCCTATGCAGCGCCGCGCTGGTCGGGCCCGCGCTGGCCCAGGTCAAGCCCATCGACCCGCAGCCGCCCCGGCCGGCCAGCAAGCCCAGCGCGGCTGAACGCGCGACGACGGTCCAGCCGGGAACCGCCGTCGGGACACGGCCGATGCCCGCAGCCGCACCGCCGCCGGCAGCGCCGAGTCCTTGCACGCCCAAAGACTTATTGCCGAAGCCGCCCCAGAAGCCCAGGTACCCGCCCTGCCCGTGATCGCAGTCGACGGCCGCCTGCCCGCCGGCGTCCACTTCGACGCCTTACGAGAAGTGACGCCACGCCCCCTGCCATCCCAGGGAACGGAGTCCGTTTCATGAACCGCACGCCAGATGCAACAGCGCAACGGATTACTCACGCTCGCTTGCCTCGCGCGCGCGCTCGTCGGTGCGCGGCCCGCGACGCCCGCCCAGACGGCTGTCGGCTCGACGATCGGTCCGCTTGCGCGCCTGTTGCCTGGCGCCCCGCCCGCGGCTGGGTCGCGGCGATGGCAGCGCTGTTTCCGGCGATCCTGTCGCAGCAGGTCGCGGCCGGGTCGGACGACGAGGTCAGGGGAGAGGCGACCCCAAGATGAACATGTTCCGCAAAGCGCCGCGCCCTGCAACCCGCCATGGGCGGCGCCGTCCGCTTGCCGCGATCCGTACCGGCACGGGATGTCGCGGCACCTTGCTGGCGGCCGCGCTGCTCGCCGCTGCGCCATCGTTCGCGCAGATGCCCACCCAACAAGAGATGGACGAGGCGATGCGTGAGATGCGCAAGCAGATGGAAAAGCTCACGCCCGAGCAGCCGCCGAGGTCGCCGGGGCTCGTCGCAGGTTGCGACCGCAGGTGCCGCGCCCGCGCCGATGTTGACAGCCGCTGGAGCTGGAGCGCCGGGGCGAGCGCCTCGGTCAGCGGCGGGTTCAGTTCGCAAGCGTTCTGATCCGTAGCGCGAAGGGAGATGAACATGGAAGCAATGGGAAGCATCCGTGGGTGCGTCGCGATCCTGGCGCTGGCATCGCTGGCCAGCGCGCCGTGCGCAATGGCCCAACCCAAGGGCGAAGTGGGACTACACGCTGACCGTCGAGATGCAGGGGATGAAGATGCCCTTGCCCGCCACCAAGGTCTGCACGCGTGCGGAGGAGGGCAACACCCCGCCGATTGACCAGCACTGCAAGCTCAAGGACCGCAAGATCACCGGCGGCACGACGTCCTTCCATATCGTTTGCGGGCCGCCACAGCCGAGCGAAATGAAGGGCCAGTTCACCCGCAAGGGCGACCGCCTGCAGGGCCGCTACACGATGACGAATGCCGACGGCGAAATGCTCGTCACCGCCGAAGGGCGCAAGCTCGGCGCCTGCGATCCGTCCAAGCCGGCCCTGCGGGGCGGCAAGCCCTGAAACGGTCGGCGGACCGCGCATGAGGCGACTCCGGCAGCAGGAGACCGGCCGGCGCGCAGCCGAGACGGGCGTAACGGCCGTGTGACGGCGACATCGCTACAAATGCGCCAGCTCCGACGTCGGACGTGATGCACTGCTGATCGCAACCCCTGGACCCCGCGCTGCTCCACTGCAAGGAAGTCAGCATGAAACGACTCGCACTCCTCGCCGCCATCGCCGCCCTGGGCGCTGCCGGCATCGCCGCCGCGGCCGACACCGCTTCGACCAAGCCGTCTGCCAAGACAACCCAGGCCGCCAAACCCTCGGCGCGCGGGCCCGGCACGCAGACCGAAGACGACCTGTACGTCGGGGCCAAGGCCAAGACGCCGAGCGCCGCGAAGGCGCAGAAGCCCAAGGGCGTGAAGACCGGCGACGAAGATCTCGAGGACCTCGAGATCCAGCGCGCCGGCATGGCCAAGCGCAGAAAATGAGCGGCCGCTGCCGGCGAAGTCGTGCGGACGGTCCCACGAAGGACGTACGCCCCCGGTCGAAAAGCACTGCCGGATGAAGGACCGTATGGTCAGCGGCAACACGACGACGTTCCTGATCGTCTGCGGCCCACCGACGCCCGGCGAGATGCAGGGCCAGTCACGCGCAAGGGCGAGCGCATCGAGGGCCGTTACGCGCGCACGCGGGACGGCGAATCGATGAACGTCGTCATCAGCGGACGCAAGCTCCACGCTTGCGATCCGACGCTGCTGCCGACGGGCGCCCGCAAGTGAGACGCGTGGCCGCTTCATCGCTGCGCCGCTGCAGCATCGCCGCCCTGCTGGCGCTGCTGCCGGCGTTCGCCGGCGCGCAGTCGGGCCAGGACGGGCCGACGGCCGAAGAGCGCGAGGCGATGATGCGCATGATGCGGCAGTCGATGGAGGCTGTGTCGAAGGGGCAGTTCAAGTCGGGTGGAGCGCCCGCGCAGCCGCCGTCGGCGATGGCCGCGGATGTCGGCGTTCCGCCGCGCGATGCGGCACGCATCGCGCGGGTGGACCGGACGCCGATGAGCGGCGCCCGGCTCAAGGCCTATGTCGCAGCGCTGCAGCCGAAGATCGCGCAGGCGCTGTCGCCCGCAGCGCGCCAGCGCGCGCAGGCGATCGAGGCCGCCTTGCGTGCGCAGCCAGGTGATGGCGCCGCCCATCTTGCTGCTGCCGCCAATGGCCTCGCCGCATGGGGCGCGTGGCCCGAGGCCACGTTCCTGATCGGCAAGGCGGCGCTCGCCAGTGGCAGCGCGCGGGACCTGAACAACCTGGCCGCCTTCCTCACGATGCAGGGCGCGGGCCACGCCGCGGCGCCGATCCTCATCACGCTCGATGCGCGCTATCCCGACAACAGCACACTGCTGAACAACCTGGGGCAGGCGTGGTTCGCGCTCGGCGAGCTCAGCGAAGCCGAGCGCGTGCTGACGCTCGCGGTGCGGCGCGCGCCCGATCATCCGCAGGCCAATCTCACCCGGTCGGTGATCGAGGAAGCGCGGGGCGACAGGGCCGCGGCGGCGGAGTCGATGCGCGCGGCAATCCGCGGCGGCTTCAGCGAAGCGAAGGCGCAGCGCCTCGCCCGCCTCGGCGGCAGCCTGCAGAAGGACGACGTGCGCTGGGGCTGGCGCATGCCCGCCGATGCGCTCGGGCTGTCGAAGATCGGGCCGCCGCCCTATCCACGCAGCACCGCGGACCTGCCGGCCGCCACCGTGGCGTGGGCTGCGTTCCTGGCCCAGACCTCGACGCAGAGTGCCGAGCTCCACCACGCTTTCGCCAAGCAGCAGACCGGGCGCGCCACGGATCGCCGCGCAGTTCTGGAGGGTCCGGGTCCCCTGGCCGCCAAGGCGAGCACCGTCTATGCCTTCGACAAGGACGTCCTGTCGCGTCGGATCGACGCGCTGACACGCGAGGTGCAGGCAGCGCAGTCGGAACTGCAGAAGGACTCGATGGACACGGCGCAGCGCATCTCGGCCGTGCGTTCACAGTGCGCAGCGCAGCAGCATCGTGCGCGCGACTGCGGCTGCGCCACGATCAAGCAGACCGTCGACGGCTATCTCGGCCGCTGGACCGACCGGCTCGAGCCGCTGCACAAAGAATGGATCGAATGGCACCGGCGCAAGGCCGATGCCGACGTGTACTTCGCGCAGTACACCCAGCCGCTGCCGCTCTTCGAGAACACCAAGCTCATGGCCAAGGCCAATTACCTGAGCGTCCTTGCCAACGTCAGATCGGCGGGCGTGCTGGACGCCGAGGTCGACTATTGCCGGCCCGCGCAGCCGGCCCGGCACGCCGGCGGCAAGCTCCGCGAGTTTGACGACCTGCAGTGTCAGCACCTGGTCGAACTTGTGGTGCCCGGCTTCGGATCCATCGCCGTGCGCTGCAACCGAATGGACACGAAGCTCGATCCGATCGTGCTGCCGTTCAAGGCAAGCTGGTCCGAGGACCTCGCCAAAGACCGTGTGATCCGCGCGTCCGCCGAGATCGAGGCGGACGGTGTCAGCGTCGGCGGCCACAGCGAGTTCGACGACCGCGGACTGCGCAGCGGTGGCATTGGTGTCGGCATCGATGCCGGTGTCAGCGTCAAGGCCGGCCCGATGAAGGCGGGTGTCGGCACCAGCGCCAAGGCGGGCATCGAGTTCGACCGCAGCGGCATCACCGACATCCGCTTCGAGGGCGGTGTCGGGGCGCAGGCGGCCGCCAGCGCAGGCGCGACGGACGCGGGCGCTGCTTCCGCGGCGGTCAAGGCCGGCACCACCAGTGCGTGGAGCTGGAACGCGGGTGCGAGTGCTGCGGCCAGTGGCGGGTTCAACGTCAACGTCTTCTGAACGGAAGGAAACGCCCTTCATGACAGCGAGCAAGACGACCGCCTTGATGCGTCCATCCCCCGGGTCACGCCGACCGGTCAGCCGCGGTC
>JBBISX010000131.1:0-10652 GCA_037441005.1 Candidatus Iainarchaeum sp. | reverse complement strand
TCAATGTAGGCTTTTCAGGCGGAGAAAAAAAAAGAGCAGAAATACTCCAAATGATGATACTAAAACCAAAAATAGCAATACTCGACGAAACCGACTCAGGATTGGACATAGATTCGCTTAAACTAGTATCCCACTACATAGAAAAAATGCGAAGCCCTGAATTCGGAGCAATAGTAATAACACACTACAAAAGACTCCTTAACTACCTTAAACCAGACTACGTCCACATAATGGCACAGGGAAAAATAATAAAATCCGGAAACATGCAATTAGCGGAAGAACTAGAAGAAAAAGGATACGCGGAAATAATAAAACAAAAAGCATAAAGGTGAAATTAATGCAAGACACACGGGCAAAAGAAAGAGAAATAGCAACAATAGACTATACAAAATACGATTTCAAATACTCAACAAAAAACTACGAAATAGTCCTAGACAAAGGACTTAATGAAAAAATAGTAAAAAAAATATCAGAAATAAAAAAAGAGCCCAAATGGATGCTCGACTTCAGACTTAAAGCACTGCAAGCATTCAAAGAAAAACCAATGCCAGACTGGGGACCTGACCTAAAAAACATAGACTTTGACAACATAACATACTACATGAAAGCCTCTGAAGCAAACAAAACAACCTGGGAAGAAGTGCCAAAAGAAGTAAAAGAAACTTTTGAAAAATTAGGCATACCAGAAGCAGAAAGAAAAATACTAGCAGGAGTAGGGGCACAATACGACTCAGAAGTAATGTACCACAACATAAGAAAAGACCTAGAAAAACAAGGAGTAGTATTTTTATCAATGGACGAAGGCCTAAAACAATACACGGAAATAGTAAAAGAACACTTTGGCAAAGTAGTGCCGTACAACGACAACAAATTCGCGGCACTGAACAGCGCGGTATGGTCAGGAGGCTCATTTATCTACGTTCCAAAAAACATAAAAGTAGAAATACCATTGCAAGCATACTTCAGAATAAACGCAGAAAGCTTCGGCCAATTCGAAAGAACACTGATAATAGCAGACGAAGGAAGCCAAGTACACTACATAGAAGGATGCACGGCGCCAAAATTCTCAACACAATCACTGCACGCAGCAGTAGTAGAAATAATAGCAAAAGAAAATTCAATAGTAAGATACACCACAATACAAAACTGGGCAAACAACATCTACAACCTGGTGACAAAAAGAGCATTCGCATACAAAAACGCAACAGTAGAATGGGTAGATGGAAACATAGGAAGCAAAATAACAATGAAATACCCAGCAATATACCTTTTAGGAGAAGGCGCAAAAGGCGAAGTACTATCAATAGCACTTGCTGGAAAAAACCAAACACAAGACGCAGGCGCAAAAATAATACACAAAGCACAAAACACAACAAGCAGAATAACAAGCAAAAGCATAAGCAAAGACGGCGGAAGAACAAGCTACAGAGGGCTTCTGAAAGTAATAAGAGGATGCAAAGGAGTAAGAAGCAACGTAAACTGCGACGCGCTAATACTTGACAGCGAATCAAAGACAGACACTTATCCTTACATAGAAATAGACGAACCTACAGCAACAATAGCGCACGAAGCAAGAGTAGGAAAAATAGGCGAAGAAGAAATATTTTACCTTATGTCAAGAGGACTCACTGAAGCAGAAGCCCTTACGATGATAGTAATGGGGTTCATACAGCCATTTGCAAAAACACTGCCATTAGAATACGCAGTAGAACTAAACAGACTAATAGAAATGGAAATGGAAAATTCAGTAGGATGAGAAAATGGAAAAAACAACAACACAAAAAACCATGCAAGAAGAAAAAAACAAGATCCAAGAATACATACAAAAAAACAAACAAATAGAAAAAGAAAAACCACTAAAAAAAAGCAAATACACTGATATAAAAAAGCTTGATCAAATAATAGAAAAAACCAAAACAAGCAAAGCAACAATAACCATAGAGCCAGAAAAAGCCGCAGAAATAAAAGAAATAACAGAAAACAAAGAAATATTAAAAAAAACAATAACAAAAGAAAACAAACCAAAAGACCAATACGAAGCCAAAGCAAACATTGCTATTGAAAAAGCAACCATAATAGAACTCAAAGAAAACAAAGAAAAAATAAAAATCAAAATTGAAACTGCAAAAAATACATGCAACAAAGTAATAATAGCTTGTGAAAAAAACATGGAAAGTACTATAATAATAGAACATTTATTAGGAGAAAACTCAATACTTGGAGAAACAATACTCTGCAACGAAAATACAAGAACAACATACGTGGAAAAATCAAATGTAAAAAAAGAAGCAATTATTGTAAAACAATTTATACTTGAAAAAGACGCACACTTGACCAAACTCGACCTGACAACAACAGGCGAACTACTGAAATCAAAAAACACACTGATATTAGAAGGAGAAGGTTCCGAAGCAAAAGACTATAGCTTGCTAATAGGGGAAAACCAAAACAAACACGATATAAGCTATCTTACACTTCATGAAGGAAAAAACACAAAAAGCCACTGCGTATTCAAATCAGTTTCAAAAGACCAAAGCAAAAACACGTTTGAAGGAATGATAAAAATAACAGAAAACGGAAAAATGACTAACGCACTGTTAGAATGCCACGGCATGATAATAGGAAACAAAGCATCCACAAACCAAATACCAAGCCTTGAAATAAGCAACGACGATGTAAAAGCAACACACTCAGCAACAATGGCGCACATAGAAGAAGAAGAAATATTTTACTTGAAAACAAGAGGAATAGAAGACAGCCAAGCAAAAAAACTTATAATAACAAGTTTTCTGGAAAGCAACGCATTAATGCTTCCTGAAAACGCGAGAGAAGAAATAATAAAAGAAATAGAAAAAAAGGCGTGAAAATCATGACATTTAACATAAAAAAAATAAGAAGAGACTTTCCCATTCTGAAAAAAAAAATAAACGGACACAACATGGTTTATTTGGACAACGCAGCAACAACACAAAAGCCGAAACAAGTAATAAAAGCAGAAAACGACTTTTACGAAAAACACAACGCAAACATACACAGAGGAATAAACAGTCTCGCAAAAGAATCTACAGACATATACGAAAAAGCACACGAAAAAACGGCAAAAATGATAAACGCAAGTGGGATTGAAGAAATAATATTCACAAAAAACACTACCGAATCGCTAAACCTTCTCTCTTACTCGTTAGAAAAAAACATTAAAAAAGGAGACGAAATACTACTCACAAAAATGGAACACCACGCAAACATAGTGCCATGGCAAGAACTATGCAAAAGAAAAAAAGCAAAGATAGTATACGCAAACATAACAAAAGACCTCACCATAGACCTTGAAGATTTCAAAAGTAAAATAACAAAAAAAACCAAAATAGCCTCATACACCATGGCGTCAAACATCTTAGGCACAATAAACCCGGTAAAAGAAATGACTAAAATAGCAAAGGAAAAAGACATAATAACAATAATAGACGCAGCACAAGCAATACCTCATATGCAAATAAATGCAAAAGAAATAAACTGCGACTTTATTGCATTTTCAGCGCACAAAATGCTAGGCCCAATGGGCTTGGGAGTGCTTTACGGCAAAAAAGAAATGTTGAAAAAAATGCACCCGTTTCTTACAGGCGGAGACATGATAAGCAAAGTAACACTAAAAAAATCAGAATGGAACAAATTGCCTTGGAAATTCGAAGCAGGAACACCAAATGTGGCAGGAGCATACGCAATGTCAACAGCAATAGACTACATTCAAAAACTAAAAATCCAAAACATTGAAGAACACTGCAAAAAACTCACAGAATATGCACTGAAAAAAATAGAAAACATTGACAAAACAAAGATTTACTCGCCAAAAGGACCGAAAACAAGCATAGTGTCATTTGAATTGGAAGGAGTACACGCACACGACCTTACAACAATATTAGATACCAAAGGCATAATAATAAGGTCAGGAAACCATTGCGCACAGCCATTATTAAAAGAATTGAAAGTAGAATCAATAGCAAGAGCCTCTTTTTACATTTACAACACAAAAGAAGAAATAGACCTGTTAACAGAAGGAATAGAAGAAACAAAAAAAATTTTTGGTGTCTGAATGAACGAAGCAATATCAGAAATAATAATAGAGCTTTACAAAAACCCATTGAACAAAGGAATAATAAAAGACGCTGAAGTAATAGCTGAAGGCGGAAACCCAAGTTGCGGAGACCACGGCAAAATATACTTGAAAATACAAAACGACAAAATAATAGATGCAAAGTTTACTGGCAACGGATGTGCAATAAGCACAGCATCAATGTCAATCTTAACAGAAATGCTAAAAGGAAAAACCATAAAAAAAGCCGCTGAAACAAAACCAGAAGAACTTTTCAAAGAATTGGGAAACATAATACAAACAAGACAAAAATGCGCACTCTTAGGACTCGCAATAATGAAAGAAGGGCTGAAAGAATACATGAAAAACAACAAAAAAACCGAATTAAAAGGAATAAAAATATAGCAAGACAATAAAAGTAATTTAAAAAAAAAAGCAAGCATTCAAAAAAAAGACATTTTTTAGTTTGGTTACTTTTTCAGTTGGTTAAAAAACCAATATAAGACTTAGACCTTTAACCAAAAAAAAATTACACAAACGCCAAGACTGTTAAAAAAACCAAAATAGATACTTATAGCCTTAAGCATTGCCTCACCTCCTGAATCATAGCCAACTGTTAAAAAACCAAGACATAAACTTATAGCCTTAATATATTGATTTGCGAATCCTAAAAAAAATTATTTTTCAAATTTCACCAAACTAATAACAATTTTTTCAGAACAAATCAAGGCATCAAACCAAAGCCAGACTTGCCCGGAAAACCACTCAGCAAAGACCTCAAAGCATAATCCTTGTCTTTTGCACAAACAATGCCTGAAGAAACAAAAACGCCGCAAGCACCAAGAGAAATAGCCTTTAACACGTCAGAGTCACTCTTAATTCCAGCACCAACCAAAACATTTATTCTACTATCAACTTCTTTTATAGCCTTAACAGCCCCAGAAACCAATTCAGGCCTTGCAGTACTAACACTCACGTTTCCGCCAATCAACTCTGGCGGCTCTACTGCAATAAAATCGGGAGAAAAAAGAGCAACACGCTTTGCTCTTTCAACATTTTCCGCACAAACAAGGACCTTTAGCTTTATTTCATGACAACGCTTTATCACTGCTTGAATAAAAGAATCATCACGCCTGTTCTCTGCATGATTAACCACAGAACCAAAAGCCCCAGCATCTTTCAAAGACTCGGGCAATATAAAGCCAGTGTTGGCACCATAAGTCACAGGGTCAACATGCTGAGCAAAAACCATCAAAGGCGTCTCATAAACTACTTGCCGCAAATCAACAGCCTGAACAACAGGAACAAGGTTAACCTCCCCGCTATTAAAACTCGCCATGAGCTTTGCCAAAGACACTGCTTTCCTACCAGAACCATCCTCATAAGTCTTGAAATTCACAAAAAGAAAATACTCCATGACAAAGGTTATCACGAAAAATAATAAAAACCAACCTACAAAAAAGACGCGAAGGCAAAAAGACAAAAAAAACAAACGCATAAAACACTAAAGGCATCATAAAAAGCCGGAAAATGACAAAAAACAAATATAACAAAAATAACAACAAAACTAAAAAATAACACAAACCAAAAAAACACAAATACAAAAAAATCTGAAACAAACAAAAAAAACTGACAAAAAAAGAAAAAAACGGGATTACAAGAAGGACACTTACTAAAAAAACTTTTAAATAAAGAAAAACAATATCAAAAAATGGAAAATAAAGAAAATGACAACATAATAGACAACGACTTCAAGGAAATGCTTACCTCTGAAACAATTTCAATCGCAGGCGGAATACTTGCAGGAATAATACTTGCAACCTACATTGACAAACTATTTCTGATACCAGGAATGCTTATACTAATACCAGGCCTCTTAGAGCTAAGAGGAAGCATAAGCGGATCTTATGCTGCAAGACTTACCTCAGGAATGTTTCTTAAAGTAATAGACCCAAAAAAACCAAACAAAAAAATAATGAAAGGAAACATCGCCGCGACTTTCTTCTTAGCAACACTAAGCGCACTAATACTAGGCATAATGGCTACAATAGCCACTTACATTTTCACAGGGCAAACCCATTTAGAAATAATACTAATAGCAATAGCAGCCAGCGTTACGGCGAACTTTATAGAAATACCAATAGTAACAGCAATAACCCTATACATATTCAAAAAAGGACACGACCCAAACAACATAATGGGGCCTTTTGTAACAACAATAGGAGACATAAATAGCATAATATGTCTCCTCATAATAGTGACTTTAATATGATAGACAAACTCAAAAAACTTCAAAAAGTAAAAAGACACGAAATGCACGAACTTGTAAAGCAAATACACGAACAACACAAAATCTCAAAAAAAACGCTTTTCTATATCAAAGAATACGGCGAACATTCAAACGTGCCAATGACAATAATAAAAGAAAGCACTAAAGTACTCATAATTTCAACAATAATAGCGTCATTCAGCGGAATAACACTGGAATACTTCAAGCAAAACCTTGAAAGGCTGGCGGCACTTATAATAGTAATACCCGCGATAAACGACATGATAGGAGATTTTGGCACTACATTTTCTGCAAAAATATCAACACTACTGCATGAAGGAAAAATAAAAAACAAAATAATTCAAAACCACGCAATAAAAAAACTATTTTTACAAGCAATCCTTTTAGCCCTTATTGGAGGAGCATCAATAAGCATCGGAGCATCTATTTTAAAAGCAGAAAGCATGGAACCAACACAAATAATAAAATTCATAGCAATTATAATAGTCGACATAATAGTCTTGGTGACACTAATGTTATTAATATCAGCAAAACTAGGCAAGCACTTATTCAAAAACAACGAAGACCCGAACAACTTCCTCATACCAGTAACAACGTCAATAGCAGATTTCAGCAACATAATAATACTCTCATTATTAATCTCAATTTTAATATAAAAAAACAACCTAACACAAAAAATAATATGGAAACAGACAACATCACAGAAACAATCGCAACAGACTTAAAAGAAAAATTCAAAGACGAAAAAAAAATAGAAAAAGCGATTGCACTCATAAAAGAAGGCTGCGACCTGACAAAAAAAGACTATAACACATATCTAAAACACAACATCGCAGTATCACAAACCCTCTTAAAACTAGGAGTAGAAAAAAACACTATACTGGCAGGACTATGCCACAATCTTTTGGAAATGAACATAGACACAAAAAAAATAGAAAAAGAATTAGGAAAAGAAATATACGAAATAATAGAAGAAAAACAAAGGCTAGAGAAAGCACTCCTAATAAAAAAAGAAAACATGGAAGCAATTACAAAAAAACTTAATATAATAATGACTACCTCGCCAGAAGTATTCATAATACAATTGGCAGAAGCCCTAGATAAAATAAAAAATATTTATTCAGTTCGAGAAGAAGAAAGAGAAGAATTTGTAAAACAAACAAAAGAAGTCTATGCTCCATTGGCAATGAAATTAGGGCTATACCAAATAAGTTCTGAAATCAACGACCTTGCATTCAAATACCAAAACCCGGAAAAATACAAAGAAATAGAAGAAAAAATAAAAACTATAACTGAAAAAGAAATAGACCAAATAAGAGAATTTAAACAAAAGTTAGAAAAAGAGCTTGAAAAGTCAGAAATAAAACCAAAAATATATGGAAGAATAAAATCAGTTTATAGCACAAGCCAAAAAATGAAAAGAAAAAACACTAATCTCGAAAGAATATACGACATAATAGCAATAAGAGTAATTACCGAAAACGAAAAAGAATGCTACGAAGCACTAGGAATACTCCACACCCTTGCAAGGCCTATACCAGAAGAATTTGACGACTATATAGCAAAACCCAAAGAAAACGGGTATAAGTCATTACACACAACAGTAATGGTAAACGACAAAATACCATTAGAAGTTCAAATAAGGACAAAAGAAATGCACGAATTCGCAGAGCAAGGAATACTAGCACACTGGAGATACAAAGGAATAAAGCCAAACGAAAAAAAAGACATTAAAGCAGAATGGATAAGGAAAATAATAGAATGGGAAAAAGAAACAGGAAACAAAACAACTCTTGACATATTCGGAAGACAAGTATTTGCAATAACACCAAAAGGAGAAACCATAGAACTGCCAGAAGGAGCAACAGTACTAGACTTTGCGTATGCAATCCATACAGAAATAGGAAACAAATGCAATGGAGCAAAAATCAATGGCAAAATATGCCAAATTTCAACCCAAATAAAAAACGGAGACATAATAGAAATAATGACATCTGAAAAACAAAAACCGAAAGCTAGCTGGCTGACAATAGCAAAAACCCAAAAAGCCAGAAAAAAAATAAAGGCAATACTCGGGCTGGAACAAGAAGGGAAAACAAAACTAAAAACAAAAACATATAGAATTAAAACAGAAGATAAAAGAATAAGAATAGCAAAATGCTGTAAACCACTTCCTGGAGACGAAATAATAGGAATAAAAACAACAAAAAGAAAAATCTCAGTGCACAAAGTAGATTGCAATGAAATAGAAAAACTCAAAGGAAAAAAAATACTTGTGGAATGGCATACAAACAAGACACTAAAAACAAAAATAGAAATAAAAGCAAAAAGAGGGTTTGAAATACTAAAAGAATTACTAAACACCATAAATTCTTGCGGATTAAACATAGAAACCACGACCGCAAAAAAAACAAACGAAAATAACGACCTTATTATCCTAGAAGTAAAAACCACTAACAAATAGAAGAAGCTTTAGAAAAAATAGCAAAAATAAAAGGAGTGAACAGCGTATTAGAAAAATAATCAATGATTGTGGCTATTCAACAGGAAAAGCAACTACTCAAAAAAATCAATAAACGGAAAAACGAAATTTGCCGCTATCAAACTGAATTTAAATGATATATTTGTAGTTTTTTATTGGTAAAAAAAAACAAACACTACAGGAATTACTATTTAACCACAGACATGATGCCAACAAAGTCTATCAATGGCCTAAAGCCCGCCTTCCTAAAGAACCAAGGTTAGCGCCAATTCAAGACAACTCAACTCCTAAAATCTCCAAAACATCAAGTTCTTTACAAAAACACGGAACGCCTAAAAGGCTTGAGACGCTAGGAATTGTCCTGCCGTTATCTCCGGAAACAAACTCTTTTACATAAAGGCCATGAGAAGCCCTTAGCTCCAATTTAAAAGAAACGTCACTTAATGCACAAGCGCGCAAAAAAGAGACTTTTTTATTCCTTGTCAAAGCTGGCCTTCTTTTTGAAACTCGTAAAGGAGTGCGCTGAAAAACTTCAAAGGAAGAACCGCAAAGAGAAAAAAGCCTTTCAAAAGAAAATTTCTTATCACAAACACAAACACAAGAATAAATCTTTTCAAAAATAGAATTTTTTATTTTAACAACTTCAGCCCTAGAAGAATAACGAAAAGAAGAAAAAAAGACGGCAGAAGGAAAAACCTTATTTGACTCTGAAAGAAGAGGCAATAAATCAATATTACGCAAAAGAGGCTCTTGCAATTCTAAAACAAAAGGCCTGCCACCGCCTAGCATCCTTACATCAACGTCTTCTCTACCACAACCATGAAACTTTGAAGACGAAGCTTTGAAAGCAGGCAAAAAAACACTCTCTAAAATTTCCTGAACAGAATGCTCTGACATTTTTCCAGACCATCCGCATTTTTCACACCCTTTTCCTTTGCAAACAAAACAAAAATGAAAAGTCTGGGCAACAGACCTTGAAAACTTATTATACCTGCCAAAAATAAAAACAGGAGAAGTACGACAATAAACCAAACCTTTATTTGCATCAACCAAAAAGCTTGCTTCAAAATCATTATCAAGACTCTTTTTTCCCAAACTTGCCAGAAACTCAAAAGAACTAGACTTTAGTTTTTCCTTAAGAAATTCGTCAGAACAAGAAACACCCAAAGAAAAAGAATTGAAATAGGCAGAAGAAACAAAAGCATTCAAGCAAGACAATAAAGATTCAACGCTTGAAACATCAAACCTTAAAACAAGCATCAAGAAACCTCAAGAAAAGTCTTCAGGAGAAAGGCCCTCTAGCTTAATACTACAAGCAAGAATAGGATAAATGCCGTTTTCCCGAAGAGTTTTTACTAACTCATCCGACTCAGCACCGGGGTTAAGAATCACACTCTTTATTCCCTTAGACTTCAAATCGGGCACAAGCGACAAAGTTATTGAAGGGGGCAAATAAATAGAAACTCTGTCAGGAACTAAAGGCAAATCCAAGACAGAGCGATAACACTTTAATCCTTCAATAAAATCCTCTTTATTATTAACCGGAAAAACTTGCCAACCAAGGCTCAAATAAGCCCTGACACACTTATTCCCGAATTTGCTTCTATTAGAAGAAGCGCCCAAAACAGCAATTGACTTACCCATAAAACAAATACTAAAGGAAAAAAAGAAAAAAAGACAGGAAAAACAAAAACAACAAAAAAAGCGACTAAAAAATAACCAGAAAAAAATAAAGAACAAAACAAAAAAACGACCTGGCAAAAAACCAAAAAAAACAAAAAAAAAGAGAC
>JBBISX010000130.1:935-2285 GCA_037441005.1 Candidatus Iainarchaeum sp. | reverse complement strand
TCCTCCTTGCTCTCCACGGCCTTCTGGGTCCGGTAGGCCGCGTCCTGGATCTCCTTATGCATGAAGGAGATGGCCTTCAGAGAACCACCCATCCGGTCGATGCGCTGCAGGTAATCCCGGGCCCGCATTTCGATTTCCGAGGTCAGGGCCTCGACCGCATAAGAGCCGGCAAGAGGATCGATCGTATCGGCCACCCCGCTCTCGTAGGCGATGATTTGCTGGGTGCGCAGGGCCAGGAGAGCCGCCTCGGCCGAGGGCAGAGCCAGAGCTTCATCCTTGGAGTTCGTGTGCAGGGACTGGACGCCGCCCAGGACCGCGGCCAGGGCCTGCAAGGTCACACGGACCACGTTGTTGTCGGGCTGCTGGGCCGTCAAGGTGCAGCCCGCCGTCTGGGCGTGGAAGCGCAGCCGGCAGGAGTTTTCGTCCTGGGCTCCGAAGCGCTCTCTCATGATCCGGGCCCACAGGCGGCGCGCCGCCCGGAACTTGGCCACCTCCTCCAGAAAGTTCATGTGCACGTTGAAGAAGAAGGAGAGGCGGGGGGCGAACTCATCCACCGTGAGACCCCTGCGCAGCGCTGCTTCCACGTAAGCGATCCCGTTGGCCAGTGTGAAGGCCACTTCCTGGACCGCCGTGCAGCCCGCCTCCCGCATGTGGTAGCCGCTGATGCTGATCGGGTTCCAGCGCGGCATGTGTTCCTGACAGAACGCGATAATGTCGGTCGTGATCCGCAGAGAGGGCTCCGGAGGGTAAATGTACGTGCCCCGGGCCACGTATTCCTTGAGCAGGTCGTTCTGCAGGGTTCCCTGCAGCTTTCGAGTCTCCACTCCCTGGCGCTCGGCCACGGCAATCACCATGCTGAGCAAGATGGCGGCCGTGGCGTTGATCGTCATGGAGATGCTGATCCGTTCCAGAGGAATCTGGTCCAGCAATATTTCCATGTCCTGCAGGGAAGAGATCGCCACCCCGACCCGCCCTACTTCCCCGCGGGCCATGGGGTGATCGGAGTCGTATCCCATCTGAGTAGGAAGATCAAAGGCCACGGACAATCCCGTCTGCCCCTGGGAGAGCAGGTAGCGGTAGCGTTGGTTTGATTCCTCCGCGCTGGCAAAGCCCGCGTACTGCCGCATGGTCCACAGGCGGCCCCGGTACATCGTGGCCTGCACTCCGCGTGTGTACGGATACTCGCCGGGAAAGCCCAGGTCCCGCAGGTAATCCAGGTGGGCGGTGGATTCGGGCGTGTAGAGGAGCTGGACGGGAATGCCCGAAGAGGTGCGGACTTCCCGCCGCCCCTCCGATGATTGACCGAGGGCCTTCTCGACCTTTTCTTGCCAGCGCTTCCGCTCCGCTTTG
>JBBISX010000130.1:0-897 GCA_037441005.1 Candidatus Iainarchaeum sp. | reverse complement strand
ACCTGGGCACCTTCCTGACTCGACCTCTTGAGGCTGGCTGCCTACCCTTCCCTCCGCGCCTCCCGCCGGCGATCGAGCAGCTCCCTTTCTCTTCCTGGGGACCGGGTGCGGGCTCCCCCGAGGGCTTCCTCATGCAATCACTAGAAGCGTCTGGCCCAGCTCCACGCGGTCCCCCTCGCGGACCAGGACCTCCTTGACAACCCCCTTCTTGGGAGAGCGCAGTTCATTTTCCATCTTCATGGCCTCGATGACAATAACCCCCTGCCCGGCTTCCACCGCCTGCCCCACCGGAGTCAGAATGGCGACCACCCGTCCGGGCATCATCGCCCGGAGAGTCTGCTCCCCCCGGTGATCCGATCGCTCCAGACTCGAAGTTCCCGAACTGCGGCGGCGCTGCCTGGGATTGCGCACCTCGAGCGGGATCTCCCGGCCGTTGACGAGCACGGAGTATTCCCCCTCCTTCCCCTGAAGGCTGACCTCAAAGGATTGCCCGTCAAGAATCAGGGAGTAGGCATGGTTCCGGGGATGACGGACATCGACCCGGTACTCTTTGCCATCCAGAAACGCCCGCACAGAGCCCGAGCGCTCCTGAATCTCCACCGTGAACACCGTTTCACCACACCGGATTTCGTACGCCATGCTGCCTCAAAGTTTCGAGCGCAGTTGTTGGCGCCGCCCCTCGAGCTTCCAGGGACTCTCTTCCCACCGGGCCCGGGCCGGGTCGGGTCGGGCGCCGCCGTTGGCCTCCCGTTCCCGCTCCGCCAGGGCCGCGGCAATCACGGCGGCCTTCACCTCGCCCGGGAGGAAACCCTTCGGGAGTCCCCTCCATTCCCGATCGATAAAGGAAGTATCGATCTCCCCGCGCAGAAACGCAGGTTGTTCCATCACCCAGCGGTG
>JBBISX010000129.1:1438-2748 GCA_037441005.1 Candidatus Iainarchaeum sp. | reverse complement strand
CAAACAGGACAAACATCATTGCCACAATCAATACCAGTCTCCAAATCATCCTGATTGCCGTTGAAATTACAAACCCTTATTACCTTATCTGGAAAAAAAACACCAACATTAAAATCCAACGAAGAAGCAGACCAACGCCCTGTCTGAACATCATCACTCACTAAATTCACATCAGCAGAGCCGGAAGCAAAACCAGAAATGTCGCCAGAATGAAAAAAATTCACATCAACGGAGCCGTTAGACCAATTTTCCGAAGCAAAAGAAAAAACAGAAAAAAGAAGCAAGCAAAAAAGCACCCTGAAAAAAACAAAGTACATAAAACCCCCAAAAACCACCTAAAAAATAAAACGCAAAAATAATAAAATACTACACTCCAAGGCAAGCACAAGCTCCTCGTTGCATTATTCCAAAAAATGACAAATTTACTCAGATGCCCACTTCAAAGGCTTAAAAGCATGAAAATGACAAGCCATGACGCTTATTTTTCTGGTTCCATAATTGTGCAACACAAAAGCACAAAACATTGTTGGCTCTTTAGATTGGTTAAAGACCAAACAGTCTTAAGCCCAAAACAAGCACAACCCAAAAACAAACATAGCCAAAAAATGCAAAAACCACGAACAAACCAAAGCCAAAAAAACCGCAATAAAAAGTATGAATTTAAACAACTTAATTAAGCCAGCCTTCCAAAACAAAAAAAACAACAAAAACCAAGACCTTATGCCCCAAACTAACCAGTCAAACAAAAACTTCTTCTGACTTCAATTACCCAAAAATTTAAAGCCAACGCCAAAACAAAAGACAAGACTTTATTATTAAGGCATTTTTGAAACATGCTCTAAAAACATAATAAATTACGACTAACGAAACAGAAAACTAAAACAACTTTTATAAACCACAAATGCTATTGCAAGCTTTAAACTTTTGATTTTTGATTATTATTTTTTTAGCAAAAAAAATCAGTCAACTTCTGAAGGCACGGCATCACAATCAACGCCAAAGCACTTCGCGGTTTGCCCATTAACCTGAACTTCCTTCTCTTTCAACTCAAAAGCCTTTTCTTCCTGAGACTCAATTCCAACAAAGCCGGAAAAAATCCCCTTAAAACCAAAATAAGAAGCTATCTTAGAAAACAAAGAAGCAATAGAATTCAAGAACCCTGAAAAGAAATCAGAGGCAAAAGAATTTTCATCAACTACACCATTCACATCAAAAAAATTCAAATCAACAACACCATTAACATCAACAACATTACCATCAAAAAAATTCAAATCAACAACACCATTAACATCAACAACATTACCATCAAA
>JBBISX010000129.1:0-1338 GCA_037441005.1 Candidatus Iainarchaeum sp. | reverse complement strand
AAAATTCAAATCAACAACACCATTAACATCAAAAAAATTCAAATCAACAACACCATTAACATCAAAAAAATTAGCATCAACAATATTCAAGCCTGCCGTATTTGAGTCTTGAACATTATTAGAGTCAAAGCTATTGTTTGAATCTTGGGCGTAAGCCAATACAAGAAAGAAAAAAGAAAAAAACAAAAAAAAGAGTTTTTTGCTTCTCATTCTTTCACTCCAATAGGCAATAATATACAGTTTGATTGCAACGCCAAAGCCTGAACAACAAAGTTTCCATCTGGCAACTGCTGGACATTAGCGCCTTGATTACGCAAATTATCAGCTTGGTCTTTTGAAACAGGCAATGGCCCTTGCTGCTCTATATAAGTCACCCATTGACCGCCGTTCGCTGTGCACCAATCAAAAGTTGCTGCCTGCAAAGCAATTACCCTTGACAAATTAACCTGGTCACTGGCAAGCTGTATAAGAAAATTCTTATCATCTTCACTTAAAGAAGCCTTTACGTCTGGCTTCTGTTGATTAAAGCCAAAAGCAAGATACCCTATGCCTAAACCTAACAACACAGCAACAACTGTTCCCAAAACAAAAACTTTCTCATCAATCTGCATTCAAAAAAACTCCTGAAAATAAATGCCGCCTTAAATATTTAAAAAAGTTTGTATTGAGCTAAAATCGCCGCTTTGCTATGAATTTATGACTTAAATACTAACATGGACTTTCAGGCGTCTTGTTTGCTGTTATTTTGGTTTAATTACTTATTTTTGAAAAACTAGTTTCGCACCTTTATCTATAATCAAATGTGCGTCCTGAGATTTATTCAAAATGAGTTTTTTATTTGACTTCAAAGCAATGGTTCCTGAAGGAGCCAAATGCAAGCCGCCTTTTTGTATATGAATGTTTCCAGGAGGAGCGCAGTAATAAGATACAACACAAATGTTAGAAGTTTTTATTATCCAATCGCCAAAGTCAGGGCAAGAACAAACAGAATAATCAGCTATGTCAGAAATAAAATAAACAGCACCTGCATCAACCTTGCCATTAACATCAGCAACAACAGCAGTCAACAACAAATCATTAGCAAAAGAATTACCATCAACATTAACCAACTGAACACCAGAACCTGAGCTTTGTGTTGCTCCAATTGCATCAAAAGCACTTGCGCCATTCCAACGAACATCAAAACTAGACAAAGAAACCAAATCAAAAACACCAGACTTCAAATGAACATCCTTAACCAAATAAACAGCACCAGCATTAGACTTACCATTAACATCAGCAAAAACAGCAGTCAACAACAAATCATTAGCAAAAGAATTACCATCAACATTAACCAAC
>JBBISX010000128.1:0-2000 GCA_037441005.1 Candidatus Iainarchaeum sp. | reverse complement strand
GGCAATTTGAATATCGGCTCTGCCGTCTTTAAGCATGACAAGAGGCCTATAGAAAAATATTGTGATTGCATTGTTTGCAGAAACTATTCAAGGGGTTATATTCTCCATTTGTTCATGACAAAGGAAGAAAACGCCGGAAAGTACTTGAGTTACCATAACTTGAGGTTCATTCAAACAGAGTTGAACAAAATAAGGCAGGAAATAGGAGAAGGGACTTTTTCACCAAAGCGCTAATTTATATTTCTTAATTATATTTCTTAAAAATTTTTGGCAGAAAATTTTGGAAGAAAAACTACTTAACAAAGACATAATGCCATTAAACCCTCAAAAAAAACTACAAACACAAAGCATTAAGTCTTCAAAACAATAACACTACACAATTTAACTTTCGCACCAATTCACAGTCCAAAATTGTCTTATAAAGGTTTTGCAATAATTTTTTTTGATGAAGTACTTTTTAGATTCTGCGATATTAAGCGAAATAGAACTTGCTTACAAAACCGGTTTGTGCGATGGCATAACCATGAACCCTTCTTTGGTCAAGAAGGCAGTTGAAGACTTGAAAGAAAAGGGCATGAAAACAACTCTTGAGGAGTATATTTCAAAAATACTTAAAACAGCAAAAAATACTCCTGTAAGCATAGAAGTGACTTCTACTGAAAGCTCGGAGGCAATTGTAAGACAGGCGAAAAAACTCTTCAAAAAGTTTAATCCTATAGCTAAGAATGTTGTAATAAAAGTTCCAATAAATACTTCATTAAGTGAAGATTCTGAAAAAGATTTTGACGGAGTTATTGCAATAAGAGAATTGAAGAGGCAAAAAATACCCGTGAATTGTACTCTGGTTTTTACTCCTGAACAGGCTTTGGCTGCAGCAAAGGCCGGTGCTGACTTTGTCAGTCCTTTTGCCGGCAGGGTTGATGATTTTTTGCGAAAAAAAGCAGGCTTTGATTTTGATAAAAGCGATTATTTTCCTGCAGAAGGCCTTAAGGAAAAAAGCCTTGAGGACAATGGAATATACTCTGGCGTACATTTGGTTGAACAGTGCGTAAAAATTTTCAGGTATTATGGAGTAGAATGTAAAGTGCTTGCGGCTTCAATTAGGAATGCAAGGCAGTTAAGGGAATGTGCTCTAGCAGGTGCTGATGTGGCAACAATGCCTTTTAGCGTATTCAAGGAGTCTTTAAGGCATAAGCTTACTTTTGAAGGCATGAAAAAGTTTAATGACGATACCCCGCAAGAATTCAAAGAACTCGTTTAGCGGAAGGATGTTGCTGATGAGAATCGTTTTGTGCAGGCACGGAGAAACTGATTTTAACAAGCAGCACAGGTTCCAAGGAAAACTTGAAACTGAGCTTAACAACCATGGCTTAGAGCAAGCAAAACTCTTGGCAGAAGCCCTGAAAGGCGAAAATTTTTATGCTATTTTGTGTTCTCCAAGAAAAAGGTGTATTCGTACAGCTGAAGAAATAAACAAATACCATAACAAAAGAATCCGTATTTTGGAAGAACTTTCTGAAATAGACTTGGGCATTTATACTGGCATGAATAAAGAGGAAATAGAAGAAAAGTTTCCGGGTGTGTGGGTAAAGAGGGTTGATAATAAGTATGATTTTTTGCATGAAGGTGGAGAATCTTATAAGCAGATAGACGAAACGAGGGTTGCAAATTTCATAAGAGACTTGAAGGAAAAGTATTCATCAAGAAATATATTGATAGTTACGCATGCAGGGGTTGGAAGGCTTATTGTAGGCTCTTTGATTGGGCTTTCAGGCAGAGAAAAAATGCATATAGAAATACCAAATGAATGCATTTATTTTATTGAATACAAGCCGCACAAGACTAAAATAAGTTATTTGTGTGTAGAGAGCAAAAAGTCCGGAGAGGGATACATAAAAAGCTATTAGGGAAAAAGAACGCAAAGCCAATCCGTGGCTGGAAAAAAACATAGAAAACAAAAAAAAAGCACTGTTGACAAAAATACTAAAAAACAACTCAAC
>JBBISX010000127.1:0-2008 GCA_037441005.1 Candidatus Iainarchaeum sp. | reverse complement strand
ACCCAATAACAGACAACACCACTTATCCAAAAACCCTAAACTTAAGAGAAATACTGAAAGAACTCAAAAAAGTACAAGAATTCAAAGAAACAGCAGAAAAACTGCACAAAGAAAAAGAACTAAAACCTTCAAAAGGCCCGAAAGAAACAAAAGATCATCCTCCAATACACCCAGTGAATGCCGTACAAAAAAAAGACCTGACTGAAAAACAATGGAAAATATACGAACTAATAACAAGAAGGTTTTTTGCAACCTTAGGAAAAGAAGCAATAACAGAAAACATAAATGTAGAACTCGACATATCAGGAGAAAAATTTACAGCGAATGGACAAAGAATAATAGAAATGGGCTGGAAAGAATACTACCCCTACTCACAAATAAACGAAGTCAACCTGCCTAAAATGAACGAAGGAGAAGAAATAAAAGTGATATCAACAGAACTGCTGGAAAAAGAAACACAGCCACCGGGAAGGTACAGCCAATCAGCACTAATAAAGCAAATGGAAGAACTAAACCTTGGAACAAAAAGCACGAGACACACCATAATAAAAAAATTATACCAAAGAAATTACATATACGGCCTAAAGTCAATAGAACCAAGCAAAATAGCGTTTGCAGTAATAGACTCATTAGAAAAACACCAAGTAGACGCAGTAAAACCTGACATGACTGCAGAACTTGAAAAACAAATGGACCTGATAGCGCAAGGAACAAAAACAAAAGAAGAAGTAGTCCAAGAATCAAGAAAATTCCTGCACAAAGTCCTTGACAGAATGATTGAAAACAAAAACGAAATAGCCTATGAACTCAAAACAGGCTTAATGCAAGACTCAGTAATAGCAAAATGCCCAAAATGCGGAAGCAACATGATAGTAATATGGTCAAAAAAACAAAAAAGATTCGTGGGATGCACAAACTACCCAAAATGCAGCAACTCATACCCGCTACCGCAAAAAGGCAAAATAACGCCAACAAACAAAACATGCAAAGAATGCAACACTCCAATGGTAAGCCTGAGCACGAACAGAAGAAAATTCGAAATGTGCCTAAACTACGACTGCCCAACAAAAAACGAATGGAAAGCCAAAGCAAAAAAACAACAAGAAGAAAAAAATCAACCAGTACAATAATCCAAAGTGTTGCCCCTGAAAATCAATATTTCACTTTCCTTATCGCACGACCTTTTAACTTCAGAAGTAGGATTACAATAAACAAGCTCAAAATCCAAAGGAGAATTAAAATCAACACCCCTTATTTCCCAATGTTGCCCCCTGTACCTCACGCCTTCATAAGTGTAAAAAGACTCTTCCCACAAAACACGGCCTTTAGTATACTCCCTTGAAATAGTCCTATAAGTACTATAATCCAACTCAGGAACCCTCAACCAAATATCAGAACCAACTTTAGGAATATTATCAGTAGTGTTTTTTATCTCAAAAAACAAAGTATACTTACGAAAAACTTTATCATAATCACAAAAAACAAGTCTGCTGTAAAAATCATATTTGTTCTTGTTATTATCAACCCTAACCTCTACAAAAGGAGCCCCACAATTACGAGAGTTTTTTTCTACACCTTTATAATTGCATACAGAGCCATCACAATAACCGCCGTAATAAAAATCAAAACCCTGACATTTGACATTACAAGAAGCAGGGTCGCACAAAGCAGGCGAACTCTTCGGCTCGTTTAGATTCTTTACAGCCTCTTTGGCACAACCGGACAGAAGAACCAAACAAATAAAAAAAATGAAAACAAAACGCATGAAAAACAAATAAATAAATGGCTTAATTAAATTAACCTTTCCAAAAGACAATGGCTCTGATAATTCTATTGATTAAAACCAAAGCAACCATGCCAAAGCTTAGGAGCTAAGACAATTTAATACAGTTCAGATTTCAAAATAAAAAGCCAAACAAAGACTCGGAAGCCTTAACATAAGCCAATAATGCAACAAAAGCCCGATAGTCGCCTAATACTCAAGATGGCTTAGGGCTTTTAGGCTTGC
>JBBISX010000126.1:0-2038 GCA_037441005.1 Candidatus Iainarchaeum sp. | reverse complement strand
ATAATAATTACCACGATAAAACCCTGCATACCGTCCAAAAAACCTAATCTTAGTATATAGTTTTGAAAAAACTTAAAAATCGGAAAAAATACAATCTTTAATAGACTTACTCTTTTTCCTTCTTCTAGATTGGCAATTGCATGCCAGCTACTCCATCTATTAATTGAGTCTATAAATTTTCTTAAAGTAGGATGGGGATAGTGTAAAATCGAGTTTTTTAAATTTGTTGTTTTACCTGTCGTGTCAAAATATTCGTGTACTCTCCGCCTCCATCTACCAGAACCCTTCCTAACAAGCCTTAGAATTCTTAAGCTACCAATTTCCCCATGTTTTAGCCATTTTCCAAAAAGATAATCATGTCTTTTAAAATAGAATCCGTCAAACTTTCCCCTATCTATATTTAAAAGTATTTCCTTTTGGAGTTCTTTACTAATAACTTCATCAGCGTTCATAAACAAAATCCAGTCTCCTTTCGCCTTACTTTCCCCAAAGTTGTACTGTGCCGACATGTTTTTTTCTACTTTCCTCATGTAAACCCTTGCGCCTAACTTTCTAGCAATCTCGCGGGTTTTATCTTCTGACTCATCGTCTACAACAATAATTTCGTCACAAAACCCAAGCGACTTAATGCACCTTTCGATATTCTGCTCTTCGTCTTTCGTCAAGACTACTGCACTTACTTTCATATAGCTTTTAGAGAACTTAGGTTTTTTGGTTTTTTACCCTTTTAGTTACAATCAATCCATAATTTCTAAAAATGATTTCCTCTCTACTATCTTCTAACCTGTCTTCGCCTTCATATATTGTATACAAGATTTCTGCTTTTTCTCTTGGCTCATTCCCCAGCCACCACAAAAAATACTGATAATTTTGTGCATAATATCCCTGATAATAATCAAATTCTCCAATCCTTTTTAAGGAAAATTCACTACCACCAGCATCTTCTATTATTTTTTGCGAGACTAGTTTTTGCAAGGCAAAACTGACACTCCCGTTTTCGAATTCATACTTATTTCTAAACCAATAGTTTGAAAAAAAATATCTGAAATTTGCAACCAATAAAAAAAATACTAAAAAAAGATAGACTAACTTTTCCGAAATTTTGTATTTGATTTTTAACTTTTCAAAAGCCAAAGCGATAATTATAGGAAAGATTGTCAAAACCGGAGCGTAGTAATGATAGGGTGGGTCTCCATGTATAAAAAGCCCTAGGTAAAAAAGCCATAAAGACAAGGAAAATACACTAGTGGCGTCAATCTTTTTGCTTTTAATAAAGCGTTTCAAACAATAAAGCGAGTAAATTAAAAAAACTGTCCCAATAGATATTGCAAATAAATCGGTTCCCTCTTTGAAATTCCAGGCAAACATTTGCGCTAACGAGATTAAATTTCTTTCAAGTCTATCTACACTTAAGTTGTTTTTTTCTATTATCCCTACAAACCCCAAAATTCTGTATGGTATCCAAATGACAGTTTTAACTAGGGGAACAAAATCTTCCTTAATGTTGACAATAACAAAGGGTATTTGGAAAACCAAAAATGATAAAAAGGCCTTGATTTTATTAAGTTTCAAAACGCTTCTTCTTAGAAAAAAAAATGCAAAAAGGGGTAATAAAAGTAATATAGAAACGTAATGAAAATTAATGGTCAAAGACAAACATAATAAAGATAAATAAATAAATCTAGTATTGCCTTTTTTAAATCCTGTTATTAAAAGATAAAAATAAAAAAGGGAAAAAAAGCTTGTAAAAAAGTAAAATCTAGCCTGCCTTGCAAAGTTTAACCAAACAGGTGAAATAAGTACAAAAATTGTTGAAAGGTAGGCAATAAAGTTATTGAAAAGTTGTCTCACAATCTTAAAGTTTACAAAAGCAATTATTAAAGAAAAAAACGCAAAAAAGTACGAAGGAATTGCTGGATTCCAATTAAATGCTATAAAAAAAGGCAGCATTATCCAATAATACAAAGGTCCAAGCCAAAGCCAAGGACAACTTGTAGGTGGGCCTTTGAGTGGAATTTCCCACTTTCAAAAATATTCT
>JBBISX010000125.1:0-2131 GCA_037441005.1 Candidatus Iainarchaeum sp. | reverse complement strand
CGTATTTGGCTATGACTTCTTCTACTATTGGTTCTGTGGCTTTTGTGAAAGTGCATGAAAAGCAGCCTACTTCTACTACTTTTACTTTTGCGTTTTCGTTTCCAATCCATGGCTCCGTGCCGAATTTGACTGGTTTTATATTATCGGGGTTTTTTGGGAATAAAAAGGAAAGAAAGCCGCTGTCGTAAGTTTCAGGGTTTAAGAGGCAGGCCTCTAACGAATTTTGACCGTTGCAGTTTCCGTAAACAAAAAAATTGTACAATCCAAGTGTTGCGTATATAAAACTCAATACGAAGAGTGCAGTGAATATAAAAGAGATTGTTTCAAAGTGCTTGTTTACGAAAGAACCTAACGGTTTGTTGAATTTCATTATTTTGATAGAAGTCATTACTTTGAGCCTTTTGTCAAGCCCTGTGTTGCAGGGCCTTAGCGTGACTCTTCTGAAGACGCAGTCAAACGCTTCTTTTGCCAATTGTCTGTGCGTGGCTGAAAAAATCCCTAGTATACCGAAAACGATCAAGGCTATTACGCAGACAACCATGTTAAACCAACTATTTTGAAACCGAACATAATAAAAAACTTTTAAAAAGGAATTCAATTCACTAAGATGACAACCTTAAGCCTGTAAAATGGCAAAGTTAGAAAAACAAAACGCATGGCTGTTGCAAACATAAAAAGCTTTTTTTGAAAAACCGAAATACTGAAAGCACTTAAGCCTTCGTAAGTCGTGAACTTAAAAGATGGAGGGTCTTGAGCCTTATTGATTTTTGGTATTTGTTACAGATTTTTTTGTCTGATGTTCGTATTATGCCAAAAGCTTAAGTCATAAGCTTTGTCGCGGATTTTTTTGCTTTGTTACTCTTTGACTTTGTTTATTGGTTTGCCTTTTGAAAAAGCTGAAATGTTTTCTATCGTGGTTTTTAGTATTCTTTCAAGGGCTTCTTGGCTATTGAAGGCGTTGTGGGGAGTTATCAAGACATTTGGCATTTTTATTAGCACGTGGTTTTTTAGCACCATTTTTAAGTCGCACTCTTTTTCGAAATTTTTGCTTATCACTTGTTTTTCTTCTCTTATAAAGCATTCGCCTTCAAGGACATCAAGCCCCGCTCCGCCTATGATTTTTGACCGAAGTCCCTGTATGAGAGCATCGGTGTCTACTATTTCTCCTCTCGCAGTGTTCAATATTATTACTCCTTTTTTCACTTTCTTCAACGAGTTTTTGTTGAACAAGTGAAAAGTAGAGTCGTTCAGCGGGACGTGGAATGTTATTATGTCTGACTTTGAGTAGAGTTCGTCTAGTGTAGCATAGGTAATACCAAGCTCTTTTGCCAAGGCAGGCTCTGGGGTTCTTTCAAAAACTAAAACATTCATTTGGAAGCCTTTTGCAATTCTTATGACGTGCCTGCCTATATGGCCTGCTCCTACAATGCCTATTGTTTTGTCTTTAAGGTCAAAGCCTTTTAATCCATAAGCTGAAAAATCCGCTCTTGCAGTGCGTTCGTACGATAAGTGTATTTTTCTTGAGAGCGCGAGCAGGAGTGCAAATGTGTGTTCTGCAACGGTGTTTTCTCCGTAAGTAGGGACGTTGCAAACAACTATTTTTCTCTTTTTGCATTCATCAACATCTATGTGGTTGAATCCTGTGGACATTGTTGTAATAAGCTTTAGCTTTGGAAACAAGTCAAGAATTTTTGAGTCTATTTTTGAGTAAATAAAAATTCCCAAGGCTTCCGCGTCCGAAGACTTTTTTGCCAAATTTGTGTTCAGTGGTTTTTGGAAGAAAGTGAGTTGGTGCATTAGAAGTTTTTCTTTTAAGTAATTTTCTTCCCATTTTTCAACTTCAAAAAAAGCGATTTTCATGGTTTTCATCTGCTTAGTTCAGAAGCCATTTCTTCTTCTTCCTTTGACAAAGGCAGGCCGAATTCGTCTTTTTCCTTTCCTCTGCCAAGTTTTTCTTTGAAGTGGAGGAAAAGAGCGGCTGCCAAAAAAATCAGGGCTATCACGCCTAAAGGAATCAAGAGGGAATCAACGAGGTTTAAAAACCCGCTTAGAAAATTGTTTTCTTTTTTTTCAACCGGCATGGTCTTTATCTCTGGCTTTTCCAAAAACTCTACTCTTTGGCTCAGACTCG
>JBBISX010000124.1:0-2236 GCA_037441005.1 Candidatus Iainarchaeum sp. | reverse complement strand
TGTTGCTGTTTTTATGTTTTGTTTGTTAAGTTTTAGGTCTATGCCTTTTTTCGCGTATTTTATAGTATAGTATATTGATATATAGGTTATTGCCGTGAGCGTGGATAAAATAAGCGAGTTTATTATGAATGTGTTGTTTTGGCTGGGCATTATCATTGCTATTCCTGTGTAGAGTTTTACATCTCCTCCCCCAACTTTTCCTGTTTTGTATAGCAGGTATCCTATCGCGTATATTATTATTGGTGTGAGGAATGCTTCGTATTTGCCTTCCAGTATGTTGAGTATTATCCCTAGTGCTATTAGTGGTAGTGTTATCGTGTCGTATATGTATCCTGTTTTGTGGTCCGTGTATGCCGCTGTTGCAGTGCTTGTGATAAGTGCTATTGTTCTTATTGTTTCTATCAACCTTTTCCCCTTTTTTATTTTTTACCTTATTTTGATTTTTTTCTTTTTTCTCATGGCTCCGAAAATTTTGTTTTGTAGTGCTTGTATATTGTTTTCTTTTATGTTTTGGTCGCTTGTTTTTGCTATTTCTTTGAACATTTTTTTCATTTTTTTGAAGTTTGAAAGCAATTCTCTTACATTTTCTTGTGTTTTTCCAGAGCCTTTTGCTATTCTTGCGATTCTTGATTTGTTTAGCATTTCTGCGTGTTGTCTTTCGTATGGTGTCATAGAGTCTATGATGTTGCCGTAGTCTTCCAGCTTTTTTTCTCCTATTTCTGCTATTTCTTTTGGTATGCTTCTGCTGAGCCCCATTAGTTCCATTATTTTTGTCAGTGGCCCTAGTTTTTTCGTTGCTTTCATTTGTTCGTAAAAAGTTTCTAGCGTTAGTTCTTCTTTGAGAATTTTTTGAGGGTCTTCTATTTCTTCTTGTATTTCAGAGGCTTTTTCCAGCAGTGCTTGTAGGTCTCCGTATCCCATTATTCTGCTCAGGTATCTCGTTGAGTCGAATTCTTGTATGTCTTCTGGCTTTTCTCCAGTCCCTATAAAGTAGACTTTTGCTCCTGTTGCTTTGCATGCCGCTAGTGCCCCGCCTCCTTTTGCGCTTCCGTCTGTCCTTGTTAGAACCACGCCGTTTATTCCTATTGCTTCATGGAAAGCTTGTGCTTGTTTTTTTGCAAGTTGGCCTATGTCTGCTCCTATGACTAACCATTTGTGTTCAGGTTTGAATTCTTTGTCTATTTCTTTTATTTCTTTTATGAGTTCTTCGTCCAGCGCGCTTCTGCCTGCAGAGTCGCATATTATCAGGTCGCAGTCTTTTAGTCTTTCAAGCCCTTCTTTGATTATTTTTTTCGGGTCTTTTTCTTTTTCTTCTCCGTAAAATTCTGCTTTTACATTTTTTGCTATTGTTCTTAGTTGTTCTGTTGCCGCAGGTCTGAAGACGTCTGCCGCTATGAGTCCTGTTTTTTTTCCTCTTTTTGAGTACCATTTTGCTATTTTTCCTGCTGTTGTTGTTTTTCCGTTGCCGAAGAGACCTACAAGCAATATTCTTTTCGGGTTTTCCAGCGGCTCTGTTTTTCCTCCGAGTATTTCAGCGAGCTTGTCGTGTGTTGTTTTTATGACGTGTTCTTTTCTGTTCATGTTTTCAGGCAGGTCTTTGAAGGCTTCTTCTTCTATTTCTTTGCTCAGTTTTATTATTAGAGAAATTTCTACATCGGCAGAGATAAGCGCTCTTTGTATTTGTTTTATTGCTTCTTTTACCGTTTCTTTGTCTATTTTGCTTGAGTTTCTTAGCTTTTCAAGCGCTTTTCTTAGCGCTTCTCCAAAATCCATACTTTTATTTGATTATTAAGACATTAAAAATTGGTTGTTTTTATTACTTGCTGTTTTGTATGTTTTTTTTAGTCTTCAGCATGTCTTAACTTGCCCGGCTTTTGGTCTTTGTTCAGTTTCTTGGAATCAGTGGCTTAGGCAGTTGCGTTTCAAAAGACACGGGCATTGTGATTACAAAAATTATATTTTTCGTCTTCAAGTCTTTAAAGCCTTAAATGTCAGCAGGAAATTCTATTTTTTGGTTTCTATAATCATTCAACCTTTGTTTGCCAGTAGTTTTTAAGACCCATTTTGTTTGTTTTGCAGGTTTGACTTTTTGGGCTTGTTGGCCTTTAGTCCTTAAAACTTATTTTGTTCTTTCGGTTATTTTTTATGCCCGAGGCTGTTTTGTTTTTTTAGGAGTTGTTTTCTCCCTTGTCTTTAGCCTAGGCTTGTTTATGCTTTTACAGGCTGTGCAATTTCT
>JBBISX010000123.1:0-2245 GCA_037441005.1 Candidatus Iainarchaeum sp. | reverse complement strand
AAAAAGTCAAAAGCTAGAAAACAAATAACACGAAGCCCATAATAAAAGTCTCTTTGGCATAAACCTGCAACCAAACAAAGCTCTTTCTATAAAAATGAAAATTAATAAACTAGTCTAAGTATTGTTTTAGTATGTTAGGAAAAGGACACCATAAGAGCCATGGCACTTTAAGAATCATGTGGCATCACCTGAAAGAAAAATGGCGAGAATACAAAGGTGCAAGGGGATTGCATGGGCTTGACATGGCAGAAAAAATCGCAAACCCTTTTTTTTGGGCAAACCTGGTTTTGAAAGCAAGGAGAGAGAGAAGAACAATTAGAGAGCTTGAAAGAGAAGCGACAAGGTTCAGAAACAACAAGGATTTACAAAGGGTAATTTTTACAATAGAGCAGTCTCCTTTTGCGCCGCTTTTTAACAAGAATTTTGGAAAAGAATTAGCAAGGTATGTTTCTCACCTTAGAGCTCTTTATTCTGAAGTGGATGAAGCAGAAAAACCAAAAGTCTTAAACCAGATAAGGCTATTGACAGAGTTTATGAAATTAAGAGAAATGGTTGTTTTAAACGGCGAAAGCTATATACATAACTTTTTAATAAATAACCAAGAATACTATAAAAAGGCTTTAGAAAATTTCAACTTTAGTTTTAAAGAATTCCTTGAATTCATGCAACAAAACGACAGGGCAATAACCGCTGTTTTCAGCCAAATTGAAAACCAAACTCTTGTGCAGAAACCGAATAAGTGACAAAAGATAATACTTATTACAGCCTTTGTTATCTTCTTGCTCCTTGGTGTTTTTTAATCGCGCATAAACCCATTGAAGCTGAAGTAATACAAAAACAAAAGACCAAAAAAAGACCAGAAAAAACAACACGAACAAAGCCCTAAAGCCAAGCACAAAAAAGTCTTATGAGCTTAGACCGAACTGAATTAGGCCCTAAGTAAAATATTTTTGGCTTCCTGATTCCCAACCTAATTTACAACCAGCGTAGGTATAAAGCAGGACGAAAGGACTAATAACAATGCATGTTTTTTGTTGAGTATGGTTTTTTGCTCTTGGATAGCTCATTGCTTTTTAAGCACAGGATCATTTTTTACTATGTCCTGGCTTTGCCTGAACATCGGTTTTACTATCGCTATTATAAGTATCGCGGCTATTATGAATACTATAAGCAAATAAACTGAATTCCATTCGCTTTGGGCTCTTTCTTCCTCAAAAAACTTCAAGGCCATATGAATTAATTACCCTTAAGTCATATTAATGCGTTTCTGCTTTAAGGTAAGAAGGCATAATGTTAGGATTTTAGGTCTTTCAGCCAAATAAAGTATTTTTTCTTCACCAATCAAAATTTTGGAAAAGCAAAAAAAAACCTACAACAAGACCACAACAAACTAAAAAAAAATCAAGTCATAACAAACAAAAAAAAACTACCAAAAAAACACAAACAAAAAACAAAAAAAAGACCCAAAACGACCAGACAAAACCAAACAAAAAACAACAAAAAAAGACAAAAAAAAAACAAAAAACTAAAAAAAACACAAACAAAAAACAAAAAAAAAGACAACCAAAAAGACCAAAAAAAAACAAAAAAGGACAATAAAAACACACTAAAAAAAATCAAGTCATAATAAAAGCGATTTCAGAAAGGAACAGAGGTTACTTTGGCTCTGGTGTTTTTTAGAGTTCATTCAAAATAAGAACAACTTATTTAATATAAAAAAGCATATTTATAGCATGAACGAAAAGGGCCAAGAATCAGCCGTGTTTGAGTTGCTGATAGCCATAATAATAATGGGTTTTGTCATTGCAATAGGCTATAATGCCTTGAAGACATTGGAAGAAAAGACTTGCGAAGGAAACCTAAACCAAAACCTTGAAAACATCAGGGCTGCAATAGAGACAGTGGTAAAAACAAAATCAAAGGTCAATATAAGCTTTACCTTGCCTAATTGCTATTCGGAAAAAGACAGCACTTTAAGGATAATCGACAGAGACAACGCACAGTTTTGCAGTGCTACTTGTGAGGGCAGCGTAAGGCAATGCACCATACTTAATTTTTCATCTCCTGGGTACACGGTATCAAAATGCCTCAGGATATCATCAGCTACTAATTTTCCAGACACCAGCAGTTGCAATTCAGATGTTTTGGAAGGCGATTACGAGGCTTATTACTGGAAAAGCAGCAGCGGAATAAAGCCCGGAAATTACACTTTGATAAGGGAGTCTTCCATATTCAGCCAATCTCC
>JBBISX010000122.1:0-2398 GCA_037441005.1 Candidatus Iainarchaeum sp. | reverse complement strand
GCGAAGCCGAAAAAGTAACCAAACACCTTGGTGGCAAGAACACCACATTTTTTTAGTATCGTAATAGGTTGCCAGCCCACTTTTTTGCTTCTTTTTTTGAAAAGAAGATCAGTTAAGGGCGGATTTTTGGCGGGAGTTTAGAGTATTATAGAATTTGCAATCATTCCCTTTTCTGCTAAGTGTGCTGACAGCAAAGAATTAAACATCTTGTTGTGAGATCCATATTTTAGATGTAGTAGTTCATGGACTATTGCTTTTGCTCTTTGTTCTTTAGTTTTGTTGAGAAGTTCATAAGAGAAAGTTAATCTTCCTTTGCTTGAGCAACTTGCCCATTTTTTACTCATTTTTCTGATGTGGATTTCTTTAGGATTTACTCCTACTTGGTCAGCCCATTCAAAAACTTCTCTTTTGAAGTCGTTTATCATCATCATTTTAAGGATCCGCTCAACATCGTCATAAGTTTCTTTACAATCTCAACAGCTTTTTTAATTGATATTTTTTCTTTTGTGAATATTTTGTATAAATCTTGTTTAATCAGCCTTTCTTGTTCTTCGCTTGTTTTCCAATGAGGATGCGTTTTAAAAGTTTTCTCAGTTTCTTTCACAATATTTTCGGATTTATCGATTCCTTCATTTTTCAAAAGCCAATAAACAGAAAAAACATCAGCAGACATTTTCTTTTCGATTCTCTCTTTTTTTGCTGAATTGATGTTCTCAATAATATCTTTTAAGTTCTGAAGAGTTTCTTTTGTATCTATTTGTCTTTGCTTAAACATTAAACACGCATGTAGCAAATAAGGACATAAAGAAGCTTGCGAATTTGCTTTAGGTTCTTAGAGATTATATTTTTATAAAAAACAATTACCTACAACAAGTTAGCATAACCCAAAGAACAAACCTTTATATACCTTATTTAAAAGAAAATAATTATAACCCTAAAAAAGGGTTTTATGATTAAAAAAAAGAATTAGGGTTTTGGCTTTTGAAAGCATATTATTTTTGAATTACACGAAAAAGCTGAAAAAAAAGCAATTATGCTTATTCAAAGGCGATTAACATAAAAACAAGTAAAACAAAGAAAAAAACACTCGCGCTTATGAAAAACTAACCAAAAGCAAAAAGCGTTTTGGTTTGATTCAAAAAAAGAAAAAAATAACACGACAAGATTTTCAAGAACAGCAAACCCTAATTCTACAAAAAAAAGGAGTTGAAAAAATGGCAAAAACATACTTGAACACTACAAAATACATCATAAAAATGAAATTTGAAATAGACGGCATAGTAGACAAGCCAGACATAGTTGGAGCAATATTCGGACAAAGCGAAGGACTGCTTGGAGAAGAAATGGACTTAAAAGAACTTCAAAAAAACGGAAAAATAGGAAGGATAGAAATAAACCATAGCACGAGCATGGGAAAAACCAAAGGAGAAGTGCATATACCAAGTTCATTAGACATAGCAGAAACAAGCGTCCTTGCAGCAGGAATAGAAACAGTGGACAAAGTTGGGCCCTGTGAAGCAAGTTTTGAATTAATAGACATAGAAGACACAAGAGCAAAAAAAAGAACCGAAATAAAAGATAGGGCTAAAGAAATACTAAAAAAAATCATGGAAAAAAACACTCCAGAAATGGAAAACCTGTCAGAAGAAATAAGAGAAAAAGCAAGAGCGGCAGAGATAATAGAATATGGGCCGGAAAAGTTGCCTGCAGGGCCAGATGTTGATAAAGAAGACGAAATAATAATAGTGGAAGGCAGAGCAGATGTAATAAACCTACTCAAAAACCAAATAAAAAACGTCATAGGAATGAACGGTTCCAACATTTCAAAAACCATAATAGACCTCACAAGAAGAAAAACAGTAACGCTATTCATAGACGGAGACAGAGGAGGAATGCTAAACGCAAGGAAACTCATGCAAATGGCAAAAGTAGACTACCTAGCAAAAGCACCTGACGGAAAAGAAGTTGAAGAACTGACAAGAAAAGAAATACCGCTTTCACTAAAAAGAAAAGAACAAGTCCAAAACAACAGATACGTGGAAAGAACACAGCAAAGAATAACATACAAGCCAACAAGAGGACACTACAAAAAACCAGTTAGAACAAACAGAAGAACATACCCAAGACAAACTTGGCAATATGCGACAAGGGCATTCAAAGAAGAAGAAAAACCACAACAAACAATGACAGCACAAGAACAAGAAATTTTCAAACCACATTTTGAAGAACTAAAAGGAACAATGAAAGCAAGAATACTGAACAAAGAAAACGAAGTAATCAAAGAGACAAAAGTAAAAGACATAGTAAAAGAAATAAGCGGAATAGAAGGAGCCCAAGCAATAGTATTTGATGGAGTAATAACAAACAGACTAATAGAAGCATCTGAAAAAAACGGGGT
>JBBISX010000121.1:0-2411 GCA_037441005.1 Candidatus Iainarchaeum sp. | reverse complement strand
ACGCTTGATGAAAACGCAGCCTCAAGTGCAGTTCAAATAGGAAGCGCAATAGAACAAAAAAAAATGATAGAAGCAATAATAAGAGCAAAAGACTTGAACTTATACAATGCAATAACAGACTGCGGCGCTGGCGGGTTTTCTTCTGCCGTAGGAGAAATGGGCGCACAGACAGGTGCAAAAGTATTTCTTGAAAAAGCCCCGCTAAAACAACAAGGGTTAGAGCCATGGGAAATATGGATAAGCGAATCACAAGAAAGAATGATACTCTCAGTGCCAAAACAAAACTTTGAAAAACTAAAAGAAATCTGCGAAATAGAAGGCACGGAAGCAACAGCAATAGGAGAATTCACAAACACTAAAACCCTAGAGCTTTATTACAACAAAGAACTAGTAGGAAAACTTCAAATGGAATTCCTGCACCAAGGAGTACCAAAACAAACAATGAAAGCTGAATGGAGAACAAAAAAAGAAAAAGAAATAAGCTTCAAAGAACCAAAAGACCTGAACAAAATACTTATGAAAATCATAGCAATGCCGAACATTGCAAGCAAAGAAAAAACTGTCAGAGGATATGACCATGAAGTAAGAGGAGGCACAGTAGGAAAACCTTTTGTAGGCCCAGACAACGACGGCCCTGCTGATGCAGGAATAATAACGCCTGTTCTTGGAAATTACAAAGGCATAGTAATATCTAACGGCATAAACCCGTCCTACTCTGACGTTGACCCGTACCACATGGCTTGTTCTGTAATAGACGAAGCAATAAGAAACGCTATCTGCGTTGGAGCCCAATTTGAAAAAACCGCAATGCTTGACAATTTCTGCTGGGGAAACCCTCGAAAAAAAGAAACATTAGGAAAACTCGTGAGAGCCTGCCAAGGATGCGCAGACTCGTGCAAAGAACTAAACATACCATTCATTTCAGGCAAAGACAGCCTATATAACGAATACGAAACAGGAAAAAAAACTATAGAAATACCAGGAACTTTACTAATTACAGCCATAAGCATAATAGAAGACACAAGAAAAAAAATCAGCATGCCGTTCAAAAAAGAAGAAAGCTTTATCTACATCATAGGAAAAACATTTTCAGAGTTAGGAGGAAGCCAATACTCAAAACTAATGAAAGAAAAAAACGGAAAAGTGCCAAAAACAGACTTTGGAAACGCAAAGAAAATATTTACAACACTAAGCAAAGTAATAGCACAGCAGGAAGAAAACGACAAAATAATAACAGCTTGCCACGACTGCAGTGAAGGAGGCCTCATAACTGCGATATCTGAAATGGCGTTTTCTTCCAGCTTCGGATGTGAAATAGACCTGAGAAAAATCCCTACAGGAGAAAAAATAACAAGAAACGACATAATATTATTTGCAGAATCAAACACAAGATTCATAGTAGAAGTTCCAAAAAACAAAAAAACAGAATTTGAAGAAAAAATGAAAGAAGTGGAATTTTCACAAATAGGCACAACAACAAAAGAAAAAGTCCTCAAAGTGAAAGGACTTAATGGAAAAAAAATTATTGAAATTGAAACCCAAGAACTGAAAAAAGCGTGGAAAAAAACCTTACGGTGGTAAAAGGATGAAAGCAATAGTTTTGAGGGCACCTGGAACAAACTGCGACTACGAAACAGGCTTTGCACTCCAAACAGCAGGTTTCCAAGTTAAAGACATTCACATAAACGAACTAATTAAAGAAAAAAAACTCCTGAAAGAGGCAAGACTCCTGGCTATTCCAGGAGGTTTTAGCTCAGGAGATTACTTAGGTTCAGGAAAAGTTTTTGCAAACAAAATAAATTACAGCTTACAAAACACCATCCCTGATTTTATAAATGCAGGAAACCTAATGATAGGAATTTGCAACGGCTTTCAAGTAATGGTAAAAGCAGGCATCCTCCCAGGGTTTGAAAAAAACTATACAAAGCAACTGGTTTCACTGACAATAAATAATCCTTTAGGGTTCCAATGCAAATGGGTGAAGCTGAAAAAACAAGAATCAAAATGCGTTTTCACAAAAGAACTGGAAGAAGAAATATACCTTCCAATAGCGCATGGAGAAGGAAAACTAGTGGTAAAAAACAGAGAAATTCTTCAAAAAATGTACGAAAAAAAGCAAGTAGTATTCAAATACGAAAGCAACCCTAACGGATCAATAGACTCAATAGCAGGAATATGCGATGAAACAGGGAGAGTATTAGGCCTAATGCCACACCCGGAAAGACATTTGCAAGAAATAAATTCACCAAAGCACGGGTTTGCAAAAGAAAAAGAAGAAAGGGGAATAGAAATATTCAAAAACGCCTTCAACTACCTCAAACATTGAAATCCGAGGAAAAAATAAATAGCCGGCAAATGGAGATTTGTACAAAAACGCAAAAAACAAGTAAGAAAAACAAATTCAAAAAAGA
>JBBISX010000120.1:0-2474 GCA_037441005.1 Candidatus Iainarchaeum sp. | reverse complement strand
GTTCAAAGTGTTTTCATAACAAAGGAAAAGGCGCCTTCAGTTAAGAAAGTTGCCGAGTCAGAGGGAATTGTTTTGACTTGCCACGCCCCATATTTTATAAACCTCAATGCTGTAGAGGACGCTAAAAAAGGTGCGTCGCGCTCCAGAATTCTGCAGAGCGCAAAAATATTGGATCTTTGCGGCGGTTATTCTGTTTGTTTTCATCCTGGTTTTTATTTGAAGGATTCAAAGGAAAAAGCTTATGAGAATGTTAAGCGTCAGTTGGGCAAGGTTGTTGATGAAGCCAGGCAACTTGGTCTCAGGGTTTGGATAAGGCCTGAGACAACTGGTAAGCCAACCCAATTTGGTTCTGTTGAGGAGCTTTGTGATTTGAGTGCTGAATTTGACCAGGTCTTGCCCGTAATTGATTTTTCTCATTTGCATGCTAGGACAAATGGGAAGTATAATACTAAAGAAGAGTTTTTTGAGGTGCTTTCTTTAATTGAAAAAAAGTTAGGAAGGGTAGCTATCAATAACATGCATATCCATTTGTCTGGCATAGCCTATGGCTCTAAGGGTGAAAAGAATCATTTGGAACTTGCTGAAAGCGATATGAATTACAAAGCTGTTTTGGAGGTTTTGAAGGAGTTTGACGCAAAAGGTGTTGTGGTTTCAGAAAGCCCTAACATAGAGTCTGATGCTTTGTTGATGCAGAAGTTTTATGAGTCTCTTTGATTTTTTTATTTTTTCTTCATTATGTGCTCGAATAGTGCTATCGCCGCTTTTTTTGGCCCTTCTTGTTCCATTCCTTTTCTGCCTAATTGTGTAAGTATTTCTCCTACGAATATTTTTTCTTCAAACATTTTTTTGAAGTAGGTTTCTGCAAGTTTTTCGTGTTCCTCTTTCATTTGTGCAGGGCCAAATATGTTTGCAAAGTAGGTACTTGTGAGTCCTGTTTCCTCTGTCGTGCTTTTTGCAATTCTTTTTCCTTCTTTGAATACTTTTATTGCGTCTTCGCAGTTGTCAAATTTTTTTATGTAATTGTTGCTTTCTGGCTCAGAGTAGTTATTTGCGTAGAGAAAATAGTCTACTTCCCATCCTTCGGTTATTTCTTTTCTTGTTGTTACTGGCAAAACAACCCTTGCGTTTGGTTCTTTGTGTGGTATCATTATTATCATCCTGTCCAATTGTCCGTAGACGTATCCTGAATCAAGGTCATCTATTCTTACAAAGGCTCCTGTTTCGGTCCCGTAGGCTTTTATTTTTCCGTTTTCTATTGACAATGAGCCCATGTCGTCAAAGACTATTTTGAGGTCTTTGAGTTTTTCTGCGCTCAATGTTCTGAAGGCTTCTATTGATTCGCTTTTTCCTGCTCCTGAATCTCCTACCATTATGACATTTGCTTTTTCTCCTGTTTTCATTGTTATTCTTGCCATTGCTCCGTGCACCGGCAATTTTCCTTTTCTTATCATTATTGAGTTGTGAAGTGTGAGCATCATTTTTTTTACATACCCGAAGTAGCCGAATTCTTTGTCTTGCGGTATTGCCCCTATCATCATGTCGTTTTCTTCGTCAATGTAGTATATTGTTTTTTCTCTAGTTATTTTTTCCAATTCTGTTTTTGGTATTCCATAAAAGTATATTGCGTTTGGTTTTTTTTCAATGTCTTGGTCTGTGCAAAGATCAAACAGGTTTGATGATGTAATTGCCATTCCAAAGTAGTATTCGTGAAAGTATAGGTGAATATTCAGTTTTCCTACTTTTGCAGGGAAGCACAGCCATTCGTTTTCGTTTAGTTTTATGTTTTCTATCGGGTTTGATTTTATTATTTTGAATTCGCCTTTTCTTTTGTTTACTGTAGGCTCTATTATTAAAGGCGGGTTGAGCAGGACTTGCCTTATGAAAGGTATTTTTTCAAGTTGTTTGTACTTTTCAGGAAGGCCGCTTTTCATTTTTTTGGCTATTACCCCTAAGTTGAATCCTGCAGGTACTTGCCTGTATATTATCGGGTGTTCTCCTGTTATGTTTTCTTGTATTTCTCTGTAGATTTTCCTTACTATGTGGTTTATTTTTTCTATAGTGTCGTTGAATGTTCTGTATGGCTTTTTGTCTATGTCGCTTGTTTTTTCTTCTGGGAGGCATACGATGTATCTTTCATGTGCTCTCCAGTGGTTGTAAAGCTCTTCAACGAACCTGTCAAGCAAGTAGTTGTCAGCCAGTGTTTTTTCAAGGTCTTTTCTTTCCTGTCTTGCTTCCTCTATGCTTTTTTTTGTAAGGAGTTTTAGTGTTTCCACTATGGTTTTTTCTTGTTCTTCTTGGGGTTTTTCAGGTAGCAATTTAAGGAATTCTGAATTTTTTTCTTTGAATTTTGTGATTAGTTCGCTTAGGACTTTTCTGAATAGTTCGCTTTCTATTATTTTTTCTTCGTTCCAGTCCAGCCTTGTTGTCCTTACTATGAATTGGTTGTTATATTTTTTGAAGTCTGTCGTCATTTG
>JBBISX010000119.1:0-2564 GCA_037441005.1 Candidatus Iainarchaeum sp. | reverse complement strand
TTCTTACAGGCCTAAGGATATAATAAAGTCTTATTCAGGAAAAACCGTTGAAAACCTTGATACGGACGCAGAGGGCAGGCTTATTCTTGCAGATGCGTTGAACTATGGAGTAAAGACTTTTGACCCTGCTTTCGTATTGGAATTCTCTACATTGACTGGATCTGTCGTAGGCACTTTCGGCCAGCATTGTGCAGGAATGTTTGCAAACTCTACTGCTGGCAATTTGAAGCAGAAGTTGTTTGAAGCAGGTTTAAGCACTTACGAAAGAGTTTGGGAACTTCCAATGTTTGAAGAATACATTGAAGAAACCATAGGAGAACGCTCTGACTTGAGGTCTCTTGGAAAAACAAGGTATAATGGTGCAATCTTCGGTGGAGCTTTTTTGTCGCAATTTGTTGAAAAAAAGCCATTCATACACTTGGACATAGCAGGCACTGCTTTTATTGACGAACAAAAAGACTACTTGCCTAAAGACGCCACCGGTTTTGGAATAAGGCTTTGTGTTGAATTTTTCAAAAAAGTTTAAGCCTGATAAAAAAAGAGAAAATATTCAAAGCCAGAAGAAACAATAGCATTCTGCAAAAAGTAAAACCAAAATAATAACGCCAAAAAAAGACTAGAAAAACAGCTGGTTTTTTTTAAAATGCAAATCTGTAAAAAGCGTTAAATTTTTTGCTTGGTTTGTATGATTTATTATAGTGTTTATTATGCGTCTTGTTTCGGCAAAGGCAGAGGTGTTGGGGACTTTGGTTGAATTAAAGTTGCCTGAAGGAAATCAAAGTGTTATTGAAGAATGTTTTAAGGAATTCAAAAGAATTGAGGAAAAATATTCAAGGTTCAAGAAAAACTCTGTACTTTCATTAGTCAATTCAAGGGTCGGGGTATGGCAAAAAGGGGACAAAGAACTCATTTTTTTGTTGAAGAAATCTCTTGAATTCAACACTAAAACAAAGGGCTTTTTTGATGTTACAATAAAAGCCACTTTGGAAAAACTTGGTTATGATTCCAAATATTCATTCAGGCAAAAGAAAGAAATTGAAAATGATTTTGAAGACTTTATTGAAGAACCTATAATAGTAAACGAACAAAACAACGAATTTTTATTGCATAAAGAAGTTGACTTTGGCGGCTTAGGGAAAGGCTTTGCGATAGATTCTGTTTCCGAAATCCTTGAAAAAAATTCAATAGACTACTACTACATAAACGCAGGCGGTGATGTTTTTGGAAAAAGTGGTAAGGGTAACGAACCTTGGGTTGTGCTTCTTGAAAACCCGGATAACCCTGAATTTGCAATCGGAAAAATAGAATTGAACGGCAAGGCTATCGCCTGTTCTGCTCCAAATAGAAGAAAATGGTTAGAGTACCATCATTTGATAAATCCTAAAACAAAAAGCCCTTCAAACGAAAACAAGGCGGTTTTTGTTTTGGCTGATTCGGCTTTAGAAGCAGACGCCTATGCGACTGGGCTTTTTTGCGCAGGTTTTGAAGAGTCTTTGAAAATTTCAAAAGAATTGGCTGTAGAAATCTTAGCCATTTCAAACAACAATAAAATTTATTCTAGCAATGGGTTCAAAGCAGAGCTTTTCTTATAATAGCTGGCATAAATCCAAAAAATATTAGAAAAGAGGAAAGGCATTCAATCTTTTGCCCTTCCAAAATTTCGGTCTTTAAAAATAAAGAGGACAAGGTATTTTCATAAGGGTAGTTAAGGCAATTCAGTTTTTCAGTCTTGAAATTCCTAAAATTTCTCACCTAGCTTAAGGCCATTAAGTCTTTCGGCCTTTAAGTCTTTCAAAATAAACAACCAAGACTTTTCATAAAATGGCTTAAGGTCATTCTGTATTTCAAAATAACAATAACCAAGATTTTTCATAAGACAGCTTTAAGGCCATCTAGTTTTTCAGTATTCCAGTCTTTCAAAATAATGACAGACAAAACCTTTTCAGCAGATGGTCTAAGGTCATTCAGTCGTCTTAAGGTTCTTCAGTTTTTCAGCCTTTTAGTCTTTCAAAATTTTTTTTATTTTTTCAACTTTGAGCAGTTTTAGGATTTTATTTGTTTTTGGTTTGTTCTGGCTTTTTTAGGGCTTCAGCCAATATTTGACTTTGCTTTAAACAACGGATAACTGTCGCAGTACTTTTTCAAAATGCATTCCTTGCACCTTGGCTTTTTTGCAGTGCATACTTTTCTACCATGAGATATCAAAGCATTGGATAAAAACCACCATTGTTTTTTTGGAAATGTTTGCATCAAATCCTTTTCTATTTTTTTAGGGTCTTTATTATTAGACAAGCCTATTCTTTGCGACAGTCTTGAAACATGGGTGTCTACTGCAATGCCTTCTACTATTCCGTATCCTTCGCTCAAAATTATGTTTGCAGTTTTTCTCCCTACTCCTGGAAGTTTCACCAAGTCTTCCATCCTGTCAGGGATTTTTCCGTTAAAGTCTGACAAAAGCTTTTTTGACATTTCTATAATGTTCTTGGCTTTTGCCTTGTAAAAACCAGTGCTATAAACAAGCCTTTCGATTTCTTTTCTATTTGCGTTAGCAAAATCTTCAGGTT
>JBBISX010000118.1:0-2568 GCA_037441005.1 Candidatus Iainarchaeum sp. | reverse complement strand
AAAAATTCGAAACAATAAACATCATAATAACAACTTTTAACATGATTTTGCTTATTTACTTGCTATATAACTACGCCTCAATTTATTGCGAAGTGAAATCAAAATTCACATTAGGACTAATAGTCATGGTATCGGCATTGTTAGCCCAAACCGTAGCTTCTAACCCAATAGTCGCTTTGCTTTTCGGTTTTAGAGGACAAGGATTAGGCCCTTTTACTATAATACCTTCATTCTTCACCTTGATAGCTGCTCTGGCCTTAATATACCTATCAAGACAATGACCTGCCCGAAAAAAATCATAAGAATAAATATCAAGCAACAAGGGCTGGAAGAATACAAAAGTTTAAAACGCCTAAAAAAAAGTGCTAAGAAGAAATACTTTATAACAGCTACGACTTACAAAAAAATAATAGGTATAAGAAAGCCAAAACAAACAACACCAAATTGAAAGCACAAAGATGAAAAATACTGAACCTTCAAATGCAACAAATTTAAATTTTTATAAAAATCGTGCAAGATTTGTGCCTAATTTGGGAAAAGTATTATTTAAGGTCATGACAGTAAGTGGTAATACAGTTTCAAACTTGGAGGTGTTAAAAATGAACAAAAAAACAATGCTTTTCCTTGGCTTGACTTTTATTGGAATAGTATTAAGCGCAAGTGTTTTTGCTTTTCCAATGATTGGCATAACACAAGAACAGCGCGAAAAAATACAACAAGCCATTGAAAACGGAAATTATGAAGAATGGCAAAATGCAATGAAAGAAAAAGCAAAGGAAAGGTACGAATATGAATTATCACAAATAACACAAGAAAACTTTAACCTCGTAAAAGAAATGTACGAGGCAAGAAAAACAGGAGACTACCAAAAAATGTGGGAATTAAGACAGAAGGCAGGTTTCAGAAAAGGCCTGGAAGGATACGGCTGGAGAGGAAACTGCCCAATGTATGCGCAAGGCCTTGCCTAAAGGCCTTGCGCAAAATAAAAAAAACAACTTTACTAAAACTAAAGCAGATAAAAAATAATAGCAAATAAAGCCCAACAATAAAAGTCCTGTCAAACAAAAAACCGCGATAAACAAGAGCCTGAGCTAAAACCAGAAAAAACTAATTTACAAAACAGGCATAATTTTACATTGCAATGGGAATGGGAGGAATCGAACCTCCGACCCTCGCCTTATCAGAGCGATGCTCTACCACTGAGCCACACTCCCTAAAAAAACTAATTCTATAAAAGAACTTTTAAAGCATAAAGTGACCTTAAAAAATTTGCTATATTGAAAATATAAAGCTAACAGCGAAGAGAGCCTGGGACCCCGGTTCGAATCCGGGTGGGGCTAAAAGCCCCATCGTCTAGCGGCCAAGGATACAGGCCTTTGGAGCTACAGCAGACAAAACCTTATATTATGCAAATTCACTCCAAGAAGACCATAGCATACATCAAAAGAATCCCAATAAAAAAAGCAACTATATAAGAGAAAGAAAGTTTTTTGTTTCTTTGCAACTCCGGCAACAAATCGGTTGAAGAAATGTAAATAAAGCCACCGGCAGTCAAAGAAACCAAGACAGGCAGGCTTCTCTCCAAATCTTGTTGAAAAACAAAAATGCTTATAGCCCCTAATACGGCAAAAAGAGCAGAAATAAAATTGAAAACCAAGGCTTTTTTCTTTGAAAACCCTGTGGCCAACAAAACCCCGAAATCGCTCAGCTCCTGAGGAATTTCATGAAACATCACAGCCAAGGTAGTGGCAACACCCAAAGGAAAAGAAGCAAGGTAACTTATCCCTATTATTGCCCCATCAACAAAGTTGTGAATTGCATCACTAACCAAATTCATATAACCAAAAGTCTTTTCATCCTCGCATTCCGCTTCAAGTCCATGAAAATGATGCCAATGAATTAATCTTTCAAGCAACAAAAACAAAAGAAAACCAGCAAGAACATTCAAAGAAACATCAAAAACATTGTTATTGCCCAACTCAATAGCTTCTGGGATAAGGTGAAGAAAAGCATCGCCTAACAAAACCCCAGCGGCAAGCGAAACAAGCAAAAACGTTTTAGAATCCAGAAATTTTGCGCCAAAAAAAATCAGAAAAATTCCTATAAGAGAAACCAAGCTCACCAGCAAAGTACTTACAACAGAAAAAAAGAGTTCGTTCAAAAAATCACCTAAGCCAAAGCAAGACTTGAAAGAAAGTCAAACAAAATGCTCAAAAGGTAATACCCTAAAAAAAAAGCTCCCTGCCAACTCAAAAAATCTCAAGCCGTTAGGGTTTTTTTCTGCGAAAGAAGCATAAATGCCAAGCCCTATACCGCCAAAAACAACTACAAAAAAAGGGTTTTCAAAGCCAACGGAGCCGTGAGAACCATGAGCAAAAGCAATTGAAGAAAAAAAAGAAAAAATCAAAAAAAAGACAAAAAAGAATTTTTTCATCCGAAACCACCGTGAAAAACAAATTCAACTACAGCATAACCTAACAAACCAAATAAAACCACCCAAACCAAGTCAAGTTTTCTGTCTTTTACAAATAAGTATTGGTAAAAGCCGACACCTATTAAAAAACCGCC
>JBBISX010000117.1:0-2574 GCA_037441005.1 Candidatus Iainarchaeum sp. | reverse complement strand
GTTTTGCGGGCAGGGCTTTGAGTAAAGAGGATTTGTCAAACATTGACAGGGTTTGTGAAGAAGTTTTTTCAGAGGCTTTAAGTCTTGCCAAGGCAAATTCTTTAAAGAAGGAGGATTTTTTTAAGGCTCATCAAATAACTTTTTCTGGTTTTTTTGATAATGATGGTGGAAAAAAGGCGGTTTGGAGAAAGAGCTTCAGGAAAAATCCGTTGGATGCTAGTTGTGAGGATTTCATAAAGCAATCAGAAGAAATTTCAACGGCTGTAGGAAAAAAACAGGGTGTTGCTTCAAACGTGGTTTCTGTTTTTTCTTGTCTTTCCAGAAAAATTTTTTTTGATAGCTCAGGTTCTGTCATTGATCAGACTTTGCCAATAACAGAGGCTTTTACATTTGTTACCGCCAAAGGCAAGTCTGTTGAGACTCATTATGAGTATCTTGCTGAAGAAAAGGGGCTTGAGGCCTTGGAGGGGTATAATTCGCATTCTATGTCTTTTGAGGATTTTTGTTTTTTTATTGCCGATGGCGTAGTTGAGTTGTCTAATGCCCCGGCGGTGCCTAAAGTGGACAACGCTTTTGTTGTCTCTGACCATTGGTTTAATGCGTTGTTGTGCCATGAGGTTTGTGGTCATCCCAGTGAGGCTGACAGGGCTTTGAAAAGGGAAACTGCTTGGGCTGGTCGTTCTTGGTGGTTCAGAGATTTAGGCGATAATGAATTGGAGAAGCAGGTTGGTTCTGAAGAAATGACTGTTATTTCTGATCCTTCTTTAGATGGGTATGGGAATTATTTGTATGATGATGAAGGTGTAAAGGGGGAAAAGGTTGTGAATGTCGATAAAGGGGTTCTCAAGGGCTTTATGAATTCAAGGGAAACGAGTTTTTTCATGGGTGAAAAACCTAATGGGCATATGAGAGCAAGTTCTTCTTCAATGGTTCCTTTGGTCAGGATGAGTAATACTTTTTTTGGCGAGGGAAGTTGGAAGAGTAATGAGTTAATTGAAGACACAAAGAAAGGGTTTTATGTTTCTGGCATGAAAATTCCTTCTATTGGGGAAAGCAGGCAGAATTTTAACATAAGTTGTTGGAAAATATTTGAAATAAAAAATGGCGAAATAACTAAGCTTTATAGGAAAGGCAATGTTGAGGGTAATTCTCGCGATGTTTTCATGACTATTGAAGCTGCTGATGATGTAAAGCTTTACAATTTGCCTAATTGCGGCAAGGGGACGCCTATGCAAACAATGCGTGTTGGAAACGGTGGCCCTCATTTAAGGTTTAAAGCTAACGTTGGTTCTTTTTCAGGAGAAGCGACTGGTGGTGCTGGTGTTAGGTAAAGAAGTTCAAGGAGTTGCGGAAGACCTGCTTGAGTTTGCATTGAAAAAACCCGGAGTAAAGCAGGCCGAGGCTTATGCTTCGAGTGTTTCCACTTACGTTTTTAGGATAGCATTTAATTCAAAGATAAATAGTATTGGCCTGTAAGAGGAAAAATCAATGAAGTCTTTTGGGATGAGCCTTAGAATACTTTTTGATGACGGTTCTTATGGCTTTGGTTCTTGCGATGGCTTTGACAGAAAGTCTTTTGAAGAGGCTTACGAAAAAGCTTTGGCTGGCAAAGTAAAAGACCCGGACTTTCATTCTTTGCCAGAGCCCCGTGGAAAAAGCCAGTTCAAGCCTATTGTTGATGCAAAAATAAAAAACTTTGATTCTGAAAAAGCCACTAAAAAAGCTTGGGAGTTGCTTGAAGGCGCAGTCAACGAAGCTAATCCTAATAAATCTTTTAACATTACAGGAGAGCTCGACGTGTTTTTCTCTTCTTTTTGTGTAAAGAATAGCAACGGAATAAGTTCTTTTGAGGAAAACACCGGAATAGATTCCAGCCTTACTTCTAACATAGAGTCTTCTTTTTTGAGTTCCGGAACTTCTTTTTTTTCAGGCAGCGGCTTCAATGGCTTTGACGCTATGAAAATAGGCGCTGAATCAATGCTCAAGGCAAGGCAGTCTAAAAAGCCTGTAAAAATAGATTCTGGAAAATATAGTGTGTTGCTTGGCGAATTGGCTGTTGCTGAGTTGTTCAACTGCAGTTTTGATGTTTCGGTTTCTTCTTTGGACATAGGCGCTAGCCCTTTTTGCGATTTGCTGGGCAAAAGAGCAGGTTCTGAAAAGTTTAGTGTTGTTGATGACCCTTTTTACCAATTCTCTTATAACTCTACAGCCGTGAACGATGAAGGAAACCCTTCTGGAAAAATAGAAATAATAAAAAATGGTGTTTTTGAAAATTTTTTATCAAACGATTATTTTTTTAAGAAGAAAAAGGATTACGAAAAGTTCTCTCCTCTTAATGGCTATAGGCACGGCAGGAATCATTCTTCTGATGTTTCAGTTAGCGCAACAAACCTTGTTGTTTCTAAAGGTAGTTTCAGCGATGAAGAATTGATAAAAGAAGTTAAAAACGGGGTTTACATAGGCAGGATATGGTATACTTATCCTTTGAGCGGTTCTTCAAGTTTTGATTATTCTTCTACTGTGAGAAGCGATTCTTTTGTGATAAAGAATGGAGAGATTTCAAACGCTTTGGTT
>JBBISX010000116.1:0-2579 GCA_037441005.1 Candidatus Iainarchaeum sp. | reverse complement strand
AAAAAGACATATTAGAAAGTGTGGAAAAAGTATTGCCAGACATAATAGCATTAGTGTACGATCAAAAACCGGAAGAAAAGGACCTTTCAGAAAAACTGAAAGAAAGAAACATAAAAGCCAAAATAGTGAGGCTAAAACCATACAATGTGCCATACCACATAAGCACTAGAATAATAGATAAAATAATAAAATCATGAAATGCAATTGCGTCTTTTCCTATTAGGCACCGCTTTGAATAATTCGATAAACCAAAAAAGCAAAAAAATAGAAAGCTTATGCCTTCCACACACCAGACCCAGCAAGACCCGTATAAGCTATGTTGCTAAAAAACCACAAAGCTTATGCCTTGCGCCTGCTTAATGCCAAGCAATTTTGTTACTTAAGACGACTTAAAAGCCATTCGCCTTTTAGTTTTTTATTTGTCAACCAAATTCATGACAAGCGCTTTTCAAAGCCATTCCTTTTCTTCTCTTGCCTTTTCCTTAAGATAATCCATGAAAACCGACTGGTAATTACTCACTTCATAAACCTTTCCTTTTTCAAGGTATTCACCTATCTTTTTTATGAAAAGATTCGCGCCTGCTACTTGAGGCATGATAACAAAATCAGCCCCAGCGTCATACAAAGCCAACGCGTCGCTGAAATAATGGCACCTTGCAAAAATTATGCACTGCTTGTTTTTTTCCTTAACCTTTTTTATCAGAGGAATAGAATAAGCATTGAAAGGAGCCGCTATTGCTATGACCTTAGCTTTTTCAAGGCTTGCCCTTTCCCAAACCTCAGGGTTTTCGAAAGAACCATAAATAAAATTGACCTTGTTTTTGATTAGTCTGCCTGCCACTTCCGGGTCGTTGTCTATTGCAATCATTTCGTAGCTTTCCTTAAATGCGTTTACTATTCCATTGCCTATTGTCCCAGCACCAAATACAACTATATGATTGGAATAACTTTTACTTACATTGCTTAAAGAAGACATTTTCCTGTAAAAGTATTTCACCTTTCTTACGATTCTCACCAAAGAGCCCAGATGCTCTGCAAATAATCCATAAACCTTATCAGAATATTTCATCGAATAAGGAGTCAAAGCCATTGAAAAAGCAATAACCAGTATTATAAAAGAGTAAAGCCCTTGGGTTTGGTCCAAAACATGTTTTCCCTGAGAAGCCACGATAAAAGAAAACTCGGAAATTTGCGCCAAGCCTAAAGCAACTAAGAGGCTCGTCCTGCCCCCATAGCCAAAAGAAATGCCGGTTAAAAAATAAGACAAAGGCTTGATTATCAAAAGCACAAGCAAGACAAAAACAGCGAGTTCAAGCGAAAAGCTCATAAAAGAAGGAGTTACTTGAATGCCAAGAGTAACAAAAAACACTGTTCCAAAAAAGTCCCTCAAGCTCCTTATCTTGCCCAAGACTTCAGGAGTATAAGAAAGACTGGAAATAGAAATGCCTGCAATAAACGCGCCTATTGAAATTGGCAAGTCAAAAAAGTAGCAAATAAAAATGAACAAAAAAACAAGGCTTGTAACTAAAAGAAAAAAAAGCTCTTCAGACTTAGAGGCGAAAAAAAACATTTTTTCGTAAAGCAGCCTGTTCAAAAGATAAGCAATAGCCATTAAAGAAAATATTTTCAACAACAGGGTAAAAATAAAGCCAAAAGAAGAAAGGCTTTCCAGGCTTTCAAGACTTCCCAAAAAAGATATTGCAAGGACGGCCAAGAAATCCTGTACTAGAAGAAACCCAAGCATCAGCCTGCTTTCAAGAGTATTTATTTTTCTTGCATCTGTAAGAATCTTTACAACTATGGCTGTTGAAGAAAAAGACATTATCGCGCCAAGGTATAATGCCTGCTGGAAAGACAAAACCCCTAAAAGAGCGTTGGCAATAACAACAAAAGCTATTGTAATCAAGACTTGCAAAGTAGTGCCCACAACAGCCACTTTTCCTAATTCCCTTATTTTCGATACATTCGAGTCTATGCCTACATAAAACAGAAGAAAAGCTATGCCGAGCTCCGAAAGAACAGCTATTTGTTCATTGTTAGTAATTCCTAATTCAACTCCATTAATTTCAATTCCGAGAGAGCCCAAGCCAAAAGGCCCTATTAAAATTCCCGCTATTATAAAAGCCAATATGGAAGGCTGGTTAAAGTACTTGGCAATAAAATTCAACAGTGTAGCAAAAAAAAGAATCAAACCCAAATCAACAAGCAGTCCAAAACCCGCAAGAACCATAAACTACTAACAACAACATTCAAATAAAATAATTTGCCTTTTTACGAATTTTTGCAAATTTGACTTTTTTCAGCAGGCTTTGGCAAATTATAAAATAAATTTGTCCTCGGGGACTTTTCTCCAGCAAGGACTTTTTCAGGTCTTTGTAAGTCATTTTTTGACCCGTTTTTTTATTTTCCGCTTTTTTAGTTTTTTGCGGTTTTCCCGTTTTGGTGTTTGTTGCATTTATTGGATTTTTTTGTTTGCAGGCTTGGTTTTTTCGTTATTTTTTGGCGATTTATCTTTTTTGCTCTTTCTTGCTTTTTTTCAGTTCTTTGCAGGTCTTTTTTTGACCCGTTTTTTTCTGTTG
>JBBISX010000115.1:0-2583 GCA_037441005.1 Candidatus Iainarchaeum sp. | reverse complement strand
AAAGTAATACCTTTCATTAATCATGAACCCTGTAAGAAATTTTGTGACAAGACAGTTTGAAAAGCCTAACCTTGTTATTGCAGTTTCTTTTTTTCTTTTGCCTTTTGTAATGTCTGTTATTGTAGGTCTTTTGTTGGGGCAGTCCATTGACTTTTTGGCTTTTGCAATTCTTTTGGGAAAAGGATTTTTGCATTGGATAGCGATAACCTTTATTCTCTATTCTCTTCTTTATGCTTTCAAAGGAAAAGATGTAAGTGGAAAATTACTTTCAATAGCAACTTCCTATTCTTTAGTTTATGTCTTTTTGACAATAGGTTCTTTAGTCATATTAGGCATAGCGTTTTATTTGTTTGGTGCCTTGTATCAAGACTTAATAAGCAACGGCTATGTTTTCTTGGGCCAGCCTGAAGTAGTGGAAATAATAAAAGAAAAAGCGCCTTCGCAGATTGCAACGGTCTTAGGTTTCATAGGAATAGCTTTGTCAATCCTTTTTAGCTTTGTAGGTTCTTTTGCAGTGGTCTATTACATAGGCAATGCGGTTAAAAAAACAAGCTTTTTTCTTAACTCTGTCTTCACAATAATATTTTTTGCGGTTGTCGCTGGGCTTTCTGCTTACATAGTAATATTCTAAAAAAAGCAAAAAGACAAAGCCGTAAAAACCCACGTCCTGCTAATGAAACACAGCTCACTTTACTTAAAGGCTACTGCATGGCTTTATGTTTTTTTGGAGCTCTTTAAGTCTTGAGCCTTTTTTTTTATTTTCTTTTGGCTTTGGCCTATTATGTGCTCTCTTTAATAAGCATAAGCGTTTGTGCGATTATAGCCACTGAGATTTTTAGGCTCTGGTTTTAATTGGTCTTCTGATATTGCCTGCTTATTGAAGTGCACGCAATTCATTAACCAACAAAATTGTTGCCATCTGCTTAACAAAATCAAATGTATTCTTCAAGCTGTTTTTTGAACTCTGGCTTAGGATACGCCCCGTGTATTTCTCCCACTACTTCACCTTTTTTGAATACTATGAAAGTCGGAATAGACATCACGCCGTATTTTGCCGAAGTGTCAGGGTTTTCGTCAACGTTAAGCTTTACAAATTAGGCTTTCCCTTGGAACTCTTTTGAAAGCTCTTCAAAAATCGGCGCAGCGTATCTACAAGGCCCGCACCAGGCAGCCCAAAAATCAACAACAACAGCCTCTTTTGAGTTTATAAAATCGTCAAAGTCTTTGTCAGTAAGCTCTTTCATAACGAATCCTCCTAAAAGACAAAATTTAAGCAGTATTAAATTTAAAAATAGAAAGCATGGCTTAAGGATATACCAAGGTTGGCCTGTCGCATGATTCCAAAAAAATGGGAATTTTATTTTGTGCTAGGCAAGTCATGAAAGCATATTTGCTCTGACTCAATAACCATGCAACACAGTTTATAATTTTTGTTTTTATCTTATTCTTTTAGTTTTTTTCCTTGGATATTTTTTAGGTAAAGGGTAATGGCCTTTGTAGTAACCCCTTCCTGCTGGAGTTACCTTTCCTCTTTTTGTCAAAACACTCCCTTCGCTTGGTTTTTTTTGATTATAACCACTTTTTAATGGTGGCTTTTTTCGGTTTTTAGGCAAACTTCCAGGGTTTTGTGTTGGCGGTAGTTTAAACGGGTTTGGTGGTTGATAATGTTTAGGAACCCCTGGTTTTGGTTTTTGTTGTGCCATATTGGTTAGATTAATGTTATTCTACAATATAAATCTTTTTGTGAATTCGTTGCTTTTTTTTGTGGGTTTGGCGGGTTGTTTTTTTTTGCATAAGTTTTTTTTTGTGATTAAGTCCTAAAGTGTCTTTAAGTCTTTGTCTTGGTTTTTTTGTGTTTTAGTAGTGCTTTTTTACTGCTGTTTTAGTTTTTCAGCCATTCTATTAGTTCGTTTTCAAGGTTTGTCGGCGTAAACATGTCTGTGCCGTGTCCCGCATTTTCAAGCTCTAACATTTGCGCGTTGCTTATTTTTTTAGCAAGAGCCTTTGAAGAGGAAAACGAATATTCGTCTTCTTTGCTTGCTACTATTAGTATCTCTGCTTTTACTTTTTCAGCTTGGCTTTCAGTGCCTATACCTTTATAATTCAAGCCGGGAGAAAGAAGCACACACTTTTTTACACTTTCGTTTTTTGCACAGAAGTTCAGGGCAGTGTTTGCGCCGATGCTTGCGCCTGCCACTGCATAAACTTGAAAACCTTGCCCTTCAAGAAACTTTTTTGCAGCTTCCGTGTCTTTTTCCATGTCTCTGAAGTCCGCTTCCACAAAAGTCGTGTATGGCCTTTTTATCCCTCTTTGGTCAAGGCTTTCGCCGTGTCCTCTTAAATCAATTGCCAGTGAAGTAAACCCCTGTTCCGCGAGTTTTTTCTGTAATGATTTGTAAGAATCTTTGTTTCTGGTGAATTGGTGCATCAATATGATTGACTTTTTGCCTGACTTGTAAAGGTTTCCGACTATTTTGAATCCATCAGAGGTATTAAATTCTACTTTTTGGAGTTCATTCGAGTTTTCGTTTTTCATGTTTTCTCCTCCTTCTTGGACGCATCCTATTGAAAAAATTAATAAGC
>JBBISX010000114.1:0-2586 GCA_037441005.1 Candidatus Iainarchaeum sp. | reverse complement strand
ATCTTCAACAAGCCCAAAGGCGAGACAAGGTCTTTTCTCGCGGTTTCGTTTGCAAGCATGCCTGAAATCACTTCCCTCACCTTGGGCTTCTTCGCTGCCTTTTCAATGAAAAAATTCAAAAGCCACTTATTGCTACCAAGCCTTTGCATATTGTAAGAAGTCTTTAATTCAGGCCCTATTGTCTCCCAAAGCTCAACATCATACCTTGAAAGGCTCTTTTCCGACAAATCGCCGGAGGCCAAAGAATCTGCAATAACCCTAGCTGCTATTTTTCCAGAAGTCATCGCATTGCCTACTCCTTCTCCAGAAAAAGGGTCAACCAAAGAAGCGGCATCGCCAACCAAAACATAGCCATTGCCATGGTTCTTTCTATGGTAAGAGCCCAAAGGCAAAGTCCAAACCTTGATACCTTGCTCATCAAGAACAGCGTTTTTGAACCTCTCCCTAAAAAGAGGATTATTTGCAATTATCTGCTCCTGAGTCTTCTTCAAATCAAGCTTTCTCTTCGTTTTCTCGCTGATCAACAAACCAAGGCCAACGTTAGCCCAATTATCATGCAAAGGAAAAATCCAAAAATAACCAGGCATTATCTCGTCGACAAAATGAAGCTCTATATTTCCGGACATGCCGGTAACTCCTTTATAATAGCCTCTTGTGGCAATCACCTGATGCTCAGGCGGAGAAACACCGTTCCCAGTCTTCTGAGCAACTACACTGCTCGTCCCGTCAGCACCGACAACTACCTTAGCCCTGAACTCTTGCACTTCACCATCTCTTCCTTTTCCAACCACGCCAACAACAAACCCATTATCAAACAAGAGATCAGAAACAACAAAGCCTTCAACAGTATCAACTACTTTCTTTGCGTTCTGGAAAAGAACATTGTCAGTATTTATGCGCCTCATGACAAAGCCGGGCCTTGCCTTTGTCTTTCTGTCAGAGCCGGGAAAAGATATTTCAACAATAGTCCCTTTAGTGTTGCTGAACAAAACACCATAAACTCCTTCGTGCGGCTTGTCCAAATAATCCTGCAACAAACCAAGCTCTCTCGCAATGCCAACACTTTTACCGGAAAAAGCATCCCCACAAATCTTGTCCCTTGGAAAAACAGCCTTGTCCAACAATAAAACATTCTTAACGCCAAATTTTTTCAAAAACAAGGCACAAGAGCTTCCAGCAGGGCCAGCACCAACCACGATAACATCGTAGTAATCAAGCAACTCTTTTTTTTGCATTCAAAAAAGCAACAGAAAAGAGTTTTTAAAGGTTATCAAAGCCGTTAATTGAATTTTTGAATTTTGTTACCAAAAAGAACATAAAAACACGAATTGGAACGGACTTAAAACAACTATTCAAACAACACAACAAAACAAAGCCCTTGCAATAAAATTTTTTGCCTACATCAGAAATCAAATTTTACGCCTTGGAAAAATCAACAGCCTTGACCTCAAACGCCAAAACCCTAAAAAAAACGAGGCAAGCCCAAAAGACAAGGCAAGCAAAAGCAAAAGTAAATCAGAATCGCTAAAATTCAAAGACAAAGAAAACTCCTTTTCTTCAGGCTGCCTGACAATGACAAAAAACTTCTTCACTACCTCGTTAGAGCCAGATGCAAACACAAAAGAATCCTTCCTTTTGGCAACCAAGTTCAAAGTCTCAACAACACTAAAAGGCGGAGCAACAAAGTCAAAATAAAACTCACGCTCCTCTCCCGGGCCGAGAAAAACATCCTTTTCAATCTCCAAAAAAGACCAGCCAGGAGGAGCCAAGACAGAAACAACCAACTGCAAAGAATCATTGCCAGGATTAAAAACAAAGCCCCTGATTCTTCCTTTACCGCCAACAAAAACATCATCCACGACAATGTCCCTAAAAATCACATCGGCAGAAGAAGGCTCTATGACGCTCAAAGTGGAACTAAAATCAACAAAAGCCGAATCACCAAAAACCCTGAAAGCAACAAGATAAGAACGCTTTTCAGCGTCCAAAGGAATATTAAGCTTGAGCACGAAAAAACCCTGCTCATTAGTAGCCAAAGATTTTTTCTCATAATCAAAAGAATACCAAGCAGAAGGAATGCCCTCAAGCATAATATTCAAATCCTTTACAATCACATTACCTAAATTTCTCACCTTAATGCTGAAAAAAGCCACCTCGCCCGGGCTTACTACCAGAACATTAGAAAAGTCCTCAACAACAAGCCTTGCAGAAAGAGACTCTGGCAAAAAAAGCTTCAAAGACTCAGAAACATAACGCCTAGACTTATCACGAGAATAAAGAGTAACTACAAGACTCCTCTCCGAATCATCGCTTGGAACCCACTTCTCAGAAAGAACCACACGAATAGCCCTTCCTGAAGGAACTGTGCTTACAGGCTGTTCAAAATAAAACTCCTGCTCCCTGCCCTTGAAAATTTGAACCACAGCAACGAAAGAATAAGGGCTCTGCAAACCATTGAAAACCAAGAAAGAAATAGTAGAAGGGCTTCCAACCAAAAGCGGCTCAACCTTCAACTCCCTAACGCTGACTGGAGAACCACCACCCCCACCGCCACCGCCACCTACGACACACCCCCCCACGCCAGCC
>JBBISX010000113.1:0-2617 GCA_037441005.1 Candidatus Iainarchaeum sp. | reverse complement strand
TTGCCCAATATGGCAGTAGGCCTAGAATTTTTACTAAAATAATAAGACAAAGCCTTGCCCAAAGAAACCATAAATTCAGGCACCAAAGGAAAAGTGTTTGCTTTGCCTCTTATTCCGTCTGTTCCAAACAGCCTTTTCATTTCACTTCACCGTCACACTTTTAGCAAGGTTTCTTGGCTTGTCAGGGTCAAAGCCGCGAGACAAGGCAAGAAAATAAGATAATAGTTGTATAGGAACTATAAGAATAATTGGGTTGGCATCTCCACAGTCATCCACTTTTATCCAATAGTCAAAATAATCGCTTGAAAAATTACTCAAAGAAATGGAAAAAGCCCCTCTGCTCTTTACTTCAATAGTGTTGCTCAAAATAAGTTTTTTAGTGTCAGGAGTGAAAAGAGAAATAACTGGAGTGCCTTTGCTTATAAGCGCTATAGTGCCGTGTTTCAGCTCTCCGCCTGCAAAGCCTTCGGCATGAATATAACTGACCTCTTTTATTTTTAAAGCAGCTTCAAGAGAAACAGGGTAAGCCACGGACCGGCCTATAACAAAAATATCCTTAGAAGAACCTAAGCCGTAATTTTTAACAAATTTTTCAATGGATGAAACATTTTTTTCTGAAAGCAATTCGGCAGTTTTTTTAGCACAAAAATCAATCAGCCTTTTTCCTTCTTCGCCTTTGCCAGCACAATAGTAAGCCAATTGCAACAAAATTGAGAGTTGTGAAGTATAGCTCTTTGTGGACAAAACACAAATTTCAGGCCCGCAATTCATCATTACTGACAAATCAGACAACCTCATTAGAGTTGAGTCGATGACATTCACGATAGATACTACTTCAGAGCCTTGCGACTTTGCAAACTTGACAGCTTCAATAAGGTCAGCGGTTTCACCGCTTTGGCTCAAGGCAACAACCAAAGAGCCTTTGTCTGCAAAAGGCAACTGATTCCCGAACTCGGAAGCCAAAACAGGGATAGTATGAATTGAAGAAATTGAACTGAAAAAATAAGAACCGGCCAAACAAGCATGAAATGAAGACCCGCAACCTAATAAAAATACCTTTTCAGCAGATTTTATTTTTACAGAAATGCTTTCAAACAATCCGGAAGGCTGAAAAACAGCCCTCTTTATTGTTTCAGGCTGTTCCATTATTTCCTTAAGCATGAAATGTGCATAATTGCCCTTTTTAGCCTGCTCTAAGCTCCAATCCAAAAGCTTTACTTTGTACTTAACTTCCTGAAGAGAAAAGATATCAAAAACTTTCAAATCATTCCCAAAAACCGCTAACTGGTTGTCATCCAAAAAAACTGCTTTTTTAGTATAAGAAATAAAAGCAGTTGCATCAGAGCCTACAAAAAAAGAATCGTCTGAAATGCCCAAAACTAACGGAGAACCGAACTTTGCACAATAAAGATTATTTTCCCCTAAATGCATTGCTACTATCGCATAATTGCCCTCTATCTCCTTGAGAGCAGATGCAAAAGCTGAAAAAAAATCATTAGCAGAGCCTACCTTGTCCTGAATAAGGTTAGCAATTATTTCAGAATCTGTTTGCGAACGAAAAGTAAAACCTTTTTTCAAAAGTTCTTCTTTCAAAGAAGAAAAATTTTCCACTATGCCATTGTGCACGATGACTATTTTCCCATCGTTAGAAACGTGCGGATGCGCATTTTCGACAGTGACATTTCCATGAGTGGCCCACCTGGTATGCCCTATAGCAACCTTTGAAGTGTTACTACCAAAAGGCAATTGAACATCGCCTATTTTACCAACGCGCCTTTCGACAAACAAACTATTGTTTGATTGAAAAGCCAAGCCCCAAGAATCGTAACCGCGATACTCCAAGTGCTTTATTCCAATGAATGCTTTTAGTGCAGCGTCTTTACCTACCACGCCTGATATTCCACACATAAACTCAAAAATACTTAAGAAACGAATAAAAATAAATCTTATATAGGTATTATAATTATTTTAATAGTAGTTTGATTTTTTTATAAGTGGTTAGATGGCTAATACAATTCAAAAAAAGTTCTTTTTTGTGGAGAGCCAAGAAGGGATGAGTACCGAGGCGTTGCTAGTAGAAAACATAGAGAAAATAAGGCCTTTGCTCTCAAAAGAAGCTTGGTCAATTTTTGAAAAAATAGCTGAAAAACCGAGTTTTCCTTCTGAAATAGCTTCTGAATTGAAAATGAGTGACCAAAAAGTATATTATTACATAAAACAAATGAAAAACGCGGGACTTATAGAAGTAGACAGAACGGAAGAAATAAACGGCGGGTTGGCAAAATACTATTCGGCTACTTCAAACGCCTTTTTAATATTTGCAAAAACAAAGGAAGAAAGAGAAAAAAAAATTATTGAAAAAAAACACAAAAAGTACAATGGGTTTATTCAGGAATTTTATAAGAATGGATTTTTTAACGGAAAAATTATAGTAGGCTCACCAGACCTTCACGGAAAATTCAAGGCAAGGGCAAGGGACGGGCACCTTGCAAGCGAAATAGCAGCATATGTAGGCGCTTTTTTTACTTCTTACGAAAGTCCTATCGTAAGACTTGATACGAACTCTAAAGACCTCAAATACGAAAACTCCAACCTGATACTTTTAGGTGGGCCGTTA
>JBBISX010000112.1:0-2620 GCA_037441005.1 Candidatus Iainarchaeum sp. | reverse complement strand
GCTTTCAATCAGAGAAGACAAATTTGAAATTCTTTCTTCTATTATTGCAATGCTTGAACGCTTTTGTTCCGCTGCTTTGCCGAAATTAGAATAAATGAATTCTCCAGATTCTATTAGCCTGTCGGTTATTTCCTGAAGTCTCTTTTCCGCTTGTTGTTCTTCCTCGGCAAGGCTTTTCAAAAACTCTTTTCTCTCTGACAAACTCTCATTTATCTTATTTATTTCTTGTTTTTTTCCTTCCAAGTACGCTGACACTGATTTTATTTCTTCATAAAGTATAGTGGCTTTCGAAGACTTGAGTTCTTCTTGCAAAGAAGTATACTTTAGCGCGTTTGCCTTCTCTTCCTCTGTTTTTTTCAAAAAGTTTTCTCTTTCAGCAAGAACAAGCAAAACTTCCTTTATTCTTGAATCCACTTGCTCCAGCTTTTTAAGTGCTTCTTCCTTTTTTTCTTCGAATTCTTGCAAACCTGCTGCTTCTTTTATTATGCCTAGCCTTTCCTTGGCGTTCATCTCTATTATCCTAGTAATGTCTCCTTGGACGACTATGTTATGCCCTTCTGGACTTATCCCTATTGACAACAGCAAAGAATCTAATTCGTTAAGGGTTTTTTTCTTGTCGTCTATCTTGTAAACGGACTTTCCTGCCTTGTCTATCATCCTTGTTATTTTTATGGTACTTTGTCCGGCATTTATCCAAAGTTCAACCTTTGCATAGCCTTCATCAGCGTCATGATTAACCAATTCTGAAAGCCTTGAAGCTCTCAAGGATTTGAGGCTTGTAGTGCCTAATGCAAAAAGAATAGCATCCAATATGTTGCTTTTTCCTGAAGCGTTTGCGCCCGCGATTGCAGTAAAACCTTCCGCAAAAGGTATCTCTGCCTTTCTGAATGACTTAAAGTTTTTCAGAAATATTTTTGCCAACTTTGTCAAAATTACCACTCGCTTTAATTTGTGAAAGAATAAAAGAACTTAACCAAAGAAAAGCTGAAAAAAGAAGAAGCAAAAGCGGCGCCGAAAAGCCCCATTAAAAGTTCTATTTCTTCAACCTGAAAGAAAGCCGCGACTGAATCAAATACAAAAACTAATACTCCATAAGCAAGGAACAGGAAAAACAAAAAAACCAATATCTGAAAGACTTTGCCAGAGCACCAAGACCAAGAAGAAGAAAGAGCAAGCCTGAGTTTTTCGCCAGTGGAAGCCATTATTATCGGAGCTTTGACGAAAACTATTAAAAAGTAAAAAAAAGCGATTATAAAAAAAGGAAAAACGAACAAAACAAGCAAAGAAATTAAAGGAAAAAGAATTGTGGAAAAAAGAGCAATTACACAAATCAACAAGAAAAAGCAAAAAAAAGCAAAATAAAAAAAAGCAACAGACAAAATTTTAGGAAAAGAACGCAAAACAAAAATCATGTCACTTATTACGCTATTATTTTTTGAAGACAAGGAAGGGTTAAAGGCTATGCTGCCTATCATCCCTTTTGACTTCTTTACTGCCTCTCTTTCCAAGAAAACGGAATAAACAAAAATAGGGTAAAAGTTAAAGGATAAAATAATGAAAAGCATGAACAGCAGAGCCAAAAACTCAAAAAGATAGTTTGAGGCAATGTAAGCTGGCAACTCTAGTAAAGACACATCAGCAACAGCATCATACAAAATGAAATCAACTAAAAAAACATTAATATAGTCTAAATAGAAGGAAGCCAGCAATAAGGTCGCAAAAGCAGCAAAGAGCGTAGGCAAAAGCAAAAGAGGCCTTGAAGCAATACTTACAAAAGAGTCAACCAAAACCGAAAAGTGCCTTAAAATCATGTTCCACATGCATAGGAAAAAGACGCCATAATATTTAATATTTACTATAAATAAGAACTATTTACATTATTATCGCGAAATTGTAAAAGTCGAATAATAAGGTTTCAAAAAAGTGGTTTTAATACGATTTTTAAACTTTGCTTTGACTTGGTTTATGGAGAGGTAATAAAAATGGAAATCCCTAAAGAAGTGCAATCTTTTTGCATGAAATGCAAAAAGCATACGGAACACAAATTGAAGGCCTTCAAGGCGGGAAAGCCAAGGGCTCTTGCTATAGGACAAAGAAGCAACGTCAGAAAACACAAAAAGGGTCACGGCGGGAAAGCCAAGCACACGGCAATAGTAAAAAAGCAAAACAAGAAGCCGACTTTTGTAAAAGAATGCACTGTATGCGGAAACAAAGGCTATTTCATAATACCAAAAAGAATGAAAAAAGCCGAATTGGTCTCAGCAAAGTGATTGTATGATAAACAAGGAAAAGCTGCAGGCTTTCTACAATTCAAGCATGAGAATCTTTAATGTCTCAAGAAAACCTACAACACAAGAATACAAACTCATGGTAAAAGTTACAGGAGTAGGAATAATACTAATAGGCCTAATCGGCTTTTTCATAAAACTTCTTTTTGAAATAATAAAATAATAATTTGAACACATTCGTTTGAATGCAAAAAAACAACTGAATTTGCTCTTTTTTGGCGACTGGAAAACTAAAAGCCCTTAAGCGGTCTTAAGCCTTGAGTCATTGTCACAAATTTTTCAATTGCCTGCCCATTATTCTCATGCTAAAGCCTTAAAGCCCTAAACAGTTC
>JBBISX010000111.1:0-2636 GCA_037441005.1 Candidatus Iainarchaeum sp. | reverse complement strand
TTTTCTTTCTTCTTCCTGGCTTTTCATGTCTTTTTTGAGGCTTTCAATAATGTATTTTTTTGTTTCTTCCAATTCCCTGTTGATTTGCTCTTGGCTTACTATTTTTTCCTCTTTTTTTTCTATTTTTTTGCCTATTTCCTTGAGTATTTCTTCTGTGGTTTTTGATGTCTTGGCTTTTTCTTCCGCTCTTTGCCTTGGTTTTTCTTCTTTCGGCATTTCCGCCTTTTTCTTTACTTGTTGTGTTGGGGTTTCTGCTATTGCTTTGAGCGCCTTGAGGCTCTCTTCCATGCTTTTTTTGTTTTCTTTAGAAAATAAATTAGGCAAAGGCTTATTTTCTTGAACATTCGTTTCAACAACGTTGCTTTGTTTTTCGGTAATTTTTTGTATAGGCTTTGCAAAGACTTTGGCATTTTCAGCCTTGTTTTCAAAAGCGAGTTTTTTGAGTTTTTCAATGACTTTTTTCGTGTCAATGTTTGTTTCGCTTTCTTCGCTTTTTTTCAATTCTATTTTTTGCGGCGGTCCTATGAGCAGGACTTTTTTTGACAGCACTTCATTTATTGTTTTGTCATTTTTTTCCTCTTCATTCAAAGGAATAATGTTTTTTGCAGTATCAACTTTTAGCTTTATTTCCCCCATGTCTATCTTATTGACTATTTCCTGAAGGCTTTTAGCTGCTTCTTTGTCTGAAATGTAATCTTCAGGGCCCAGTTTTTCAAAAGCTTTTTTTGCCACAATGCTTGCCGCGATTGCTCTTTTTGGCACCGAAACCTTGAGGCTTCTGCTTCCCATGTAAAGCCTTCTTAGGTTAAAGGCTATTATTGCGCCGCCCACAGTGCATATTGGCGTTATGAAGAGCGTTTCAAGAAAAGTCACTTTGTCCTTTAGTAAAAAAGCTATGCTGAAAGCAACATCTATTGTAGTGATAGCGAAACAATTCCTGTTATTATGCTCCACCCTGCCTTGTAGTTTGTTTCAAGCGTTCTGAAGTTAGGATAACCTATTCTAACGAGCAAATAACCAATGCTTGTAGAGCCAGAAAGCATGTAAATTGCTATAGCTATTTCCAACAAGGCACTGCTGTTTAATTCTATCATTAAGCTCATATAAATAAAATAGCCAATATTTAATAAGTTCGCTTCTTCAAAAAAATTATTCTTAAGAATCCAGTTTTGCCGAGGAAATAATGCAAAATAAAGGGCTTGGAAGACTACTAACCAACAACTCTGAAAACCCCATAAAAATAAAAACATTAGCTTTACTTAAATTTAATATAGAACTTGACTTAGTTAAGTCTATCAGTCTTAAACTGGATTTGGATACTGAAAAAAGGCAAAAATCCTGAATCAAGCCTATTTTTTGAAGTCATTGAGCAAGTCCAGAAAAGAAAATTTTAGCGAAATTGCAGACAAGAACATTGAGTCTTGCAAGCAATTGGATTCTCTTAGCAGGAAAATTGAGGGCAAGCAAAAAATCAGAAGCACAGGTTATCTGGCTTTTGATTTGGACGACTTCTGATAAGCTCAGGCTTTTACAGCCAAAACTCTTGTTATTTATGCTTATAGATCTGAAGCGTTGGCGTAAAAGCAGAAGTAGAAAAGGCCAACCTCTTTGCGCTCAATACAATTTTCAAAAAAGAATTATAAACAAACAGAATAAAGCAAATGCTTCTTTATTCGCTTTTAAGATTTAGCAAAAGTTGGGCAAGGGATTACAAGAATTTGTGCTCAAATTCTCAAGGTATATGAAAAGAATAATGTAAATAGTCAACATGATTTGGAAAAGATAACTTTGCAGCATAGAGCCTTAATTCAGCAAGAGTCGTTAACACCTTCCAAAATTGGTTTTTACCTTATGAAAGCCGGTATGTTGATTGAAAGCCGTTTGCCTGCTTGAGCATTTAGAAAGCCTTGGTTTTTGGCTTGGTTTTGGTTGATACTCGGGAAAATTTCAGGAAAAAATGACTTCTTTGCAATTGTATTCGTCCAAAGGTTCTTCTGGCGTGTCATTATAGAAAAGAGGCTGTTTGTTGTCTTTTTTGCTTTCTTCCGTGTTGCCAAGCCAAGTGGCGTCCCAAATGTAAAGCTCTGCTTGTGCCGGGAAAGTTCCTTGGCTTTTGGCTTCTATCATCCTTATTATCGCGGAAGACTGTGAGATTTGTGTAGTGTTAGTGAGGAGCCTTTTTATCATGGCATTGATTTGTGAAAAGTCTCCCTGCGGGTCGCAAATGTAATCAATGTGGGTTTTTTCAGGGTTTGCGTAATAGTTTTTTATTCTTCCTGGCAAAGGCTTGCCAGCAGAGTCTGTAACGTTTTCCACTTTAAAGTTGGTAAGGTGTATGAAGAAATAAATTATTTTAGGGCTTTTTCCTGATTCTGGCGGTACAAAGACTAAGAAAAGGTAGTCTTTTGAGTCTTGGAAAGGTGCCATTATGGATTTTATGGTTTTCCCAATGACTTTTTTTTCATCTTCTCCTAACTTCTCGTCGTCAGCAAAGTCTTCTATAATTAGTGAAAGTAAATAATCCACATCTGGGTTTGGGCTTGACAATTCGTTTTGTGGGTCTCTTGCCGATGAACTGTAAAATATTGATATTAATGCGTTGCTTGAGTTCCATAAATCACATGGTAAACTGGCTA
>JBBISX010000110.1:0-2836 GCA_037441005.1 Candidatus Iainarchaeum sp. | reverse complement strand
AACGGCTTATGATTTTTAGTCTTTGTCGAACAAATAAGTTTGAAAGGCTCGATGGAGCAGAAAGCTGAACTGCTTTTACTGAAAACTATTTTTTTATTAAGAGCATTAAGGTCTTTGAGCCTTGCAATAACATAAACTGCCACAGTAAAAATCGAATTATTTTTTGTCTGTTTTATGCGAAGAGTGAAAAAGAGCCTTTCAAGTCTTGTCATTCCAAGTACTCTTGGAATAATTTAAGGTATTTTTGGGGCTTGCAGAGCCATTCGAATTTTTTTGGGTTTTGCATTGCTTCTTTGTAAATTGGTTTTTCTGCCAAGCCGAGTTTTGGGAAGCACTTTGGGTAGAGTAATTTTATTTTTCCGTGTTGTGCGTAGTTTCTGTTTTTTAGAAAACCGCTTTTTGTTTCGTACCATGAAAAGCCTTTCAGCAGTTCTACTGGTTCGTAATTTGATTTGAAGCCTGGGAAAACCCAATTTGCCATGACTAAGGTCTCTTTGCCTGGGTTTATGGTTACGTGCCCATAGCCTGGAAGCATCAGGCATTTATCGCCTTGTCTTGCGTCGTAAACAAGCGTTTCTTCGGCGTTTTCGTCTTGGAGCAGGTAATGGGCTCTTCCGTGAAGGACTTCGTATATTTCAGGGTACCAAGTGGCAGTGCCTGGGACTTTCGGGTGGTAATGCCCAAAGGTCTTGTTGTATTCTTCGCCAATGGTCAAGGCAGGTATTATGGTTATGTCATACCTGATTTTGTTCAGCTTTATTTTTTTTTCGTCTTTTTTGAGGCAAACATCACGGTACATGTAATAAAGTTCTTTTGGAATTTTGTGCGGGTGGTTTTTAAGCACTGGCATCATTTGCTCTCTGGTTCTTACATCAGGGGTTACTCTTTTCATGCCTTTTCCGAAAACCAGTTTGTTTTCATGAGTGAGTTTTATAGGCAAACCGGAAGCTTTAGACAGGTCAAGGGTCATGCAATAAATCAGCATGATAAAATATTTATTAGTTAGCTCCTAAAATTATTTTGGGCTTGAAAGCCCGGGGGTAATTGGATTGGATTTCAAAACTGTTTTTGATTTTCCGCTTGAAAATAAGACTGTTTTTTTCAGGGCTGATTTGAACAGTTCGATTGTTGAAGGAAGGGTCGTAATTTCGTCAAGGCTGAGAGAGCACTCAAAGGCTATTTATGCTTTGAGCGAAGAAGGAGCAAAAGTGGTGGTGCTTTCGCACCAAGGCAGGTCAAAAGAGCCTGAACAGTTCATTTCTTTGAAAAGGCATGCGGATTTCATAAGAAAGTTCACTGGAAAAAAAGTCAATTTTATTACTTGGGAAGAGGATTATATTGATGCTGTGAAAAAGCTTTCTGCTGGAGAAATAATTGTTTTGGAAAACACTAGGTTTCAAGCTGAAGAAGAGCAGGAAAAAAGCTTTGGGGAGCATGCTGAATCGGGTTTTGTGAAAAAATTAGGGCCTTTGGGTGATATTTTTGTTTTGGATGCTTTAAGTGTGGCTCATAGGGCGCACGCAAGCGTTGTTGGCTTCAAAAAATACATGCCTTGCGTTGTAGGGCCTACTCTTGAAAGAGAATTAAGAGCTCTTTTAAGGCTCAAGGAACAGACAAAGAACGGAAAGCTTGTTGTTTTGGGCGGTGCTAAAATATCAGATTCAGTTTCGTTGCTAAGCTGGATGCTTGAATCAAAGATGTGCAATGAGGCCTGTCTTGGCGGTCTCTTTGGAGAGATTTTTCTTAAGGCAAAAGGTATTGACTTTGGTGCGAAAGAAAAGTTTTTTCAGGAAAAGGGCTTTGACAAAATGTTGCCTGAAGTAAAGAATATATTGGATAGGCATGGAGAAAAATTGTTTTTGCCTGTAGACTTTGCTTTTGAAGAAAACGGAAGGAGGAAAGAAGTCAAGGTCCAAGAATTGCCAGTTCCTTTTTTTACCATGGACATAGGCAGAGAAACAACAGAGCTTTTCAAATCAAAGATAAGGGCGTCAAACATAGTAGTGTTTAATGGTCCTTTGGGGATTTATGAGGACAAAAAATTTATTATTGGGACTAAAAAAGTGCTTGAGGCAATAGCTTTCCATAGGTGTTTTTCAATACTTGGTGGAGGAGACACGGAAAGGGCTCTTTCTTCTTTTGGGCTTTTGCCGCAGGATTTCAGCCATGTTTCTTTGGCTGGAAAAGCCTTGTTGCAGTACCTGTCTAACAAGCCGTTGCCAGGCCTTGAAATACTTGAAAGGAATTAGCTTTGCTACTGCTCGAACTGTTCGTAGTTTGAGTTGTTGAATTTGAAAAGGAACTTTCTTATCTTTTGTCCTTGGTAAGAGTACTTTGAAAGGACTTCTGATTTTTGGCCGAAGAAGGCTTTAAAGTCGGCTTTTTGGGAAGGGTCAAGGATTATGAATGAATTGCCTAAAGAGGTGGCAACGAAAGCATGGGGTATTGATGATTCGAGCTCTGCGATTACTACTTCTGCTTTTTTGTCTCCGAGGTAGAAAAGCAGGGAGCATAAAAAAATCGCCTTGTCTTCGTCATCCGCGAATCTTTCTGAAACAATGTCTTTTGGGTAGAGCCAATAAGAAATGCCCAAGTCAAGCTCAAAGTCCTCTATCTTGTCCCTGACGAACTCAAAGGCTTTTTTGCAAGCCTCTTCATAATTTTTTTCAAAAGCGTAGTTTTCATCAATAAACTGGCTTGCAACAGAGTGAATAGTTAGGTCGTCTTTGTTGACTAAAGCCTTTATCTCACCTACCGTTTTTTGCTCTTTTTCCTTTATATAATCAGAGTATCTTTGTATAATGAGCTTCATTAGCCTAGCTGCTTTTTCAGCATC
>JBBISX010000109.1:2627-2858 GCA_037441005.1 Candidatus Iainarchaeum sp. | reverse complement strand
CTAACTGGTATAATAAACAACCCGCAAAAAAACAAAAAAGACACTAAGAAAAAACCAAAAACAAAAAAAGACTGATAACAAACTTTTAACTTAAAAAAAAAGGCAACTAATAAAAAACAGAAACAAATTAAAAAAGCTAATAAAACAAAAAGCGTAGAATAAAATTGTTTTAAAAATTCAAGCTTGAAGAATAATTACAATGCAAAAAAAGACATTTTACATAACAACGGC
>JBBISX010000109.1:1341-2617 GCA_037441005.1 Candidatus Iainarchaeum sp. | reverse complement strand
TTATCCGAACTCAAAGCCACACTTGGGGCATGCTTACGAAAAAATAATAGCTGACTGCCTAGCGCGCTGGCATAGACTAAAAGGCGAAGACACCTACTTCTTGACAGGCACGGACGAACACGGCAAAAAAATAGAACAAGCGGCAAAAGCACAAGGCAAAAAACCAAAAGACTTCGTAGATGAACAGGTAAAATACTTCAAAGAGCTATGCGAAAAATTGAATATATATAATGACAGGTTCATAAGAACAACAGAAAAAAACCACGAAGAAACATGCAGAGGGTTATTTCAAAAAGTCCTTGAAAAAGGCGACATTTACCTTGGCAAATACGAAGGCCTTTATTGTGTAAGCTGCGAAGCTTTTTACCTTGAAAAAGACACGCAAGAAGGCAAGTGCCCAATACACAAAAAACCATTAGAAATACTTAGCGAAGAGAGTTATTTTTTCAAAATGGGAAATTACGAAAAACAACTACTGAAACTCTTTGAAACCCCTGGCTTTATACACCCGCAAAGAAGAAAACAAGAAATAATGAACAGAATAAAAGAAGGTCTGAAAGACCTGAGCGTTTCCAGAACAAGCTTCAGCTGGGGAATACCACTAAAGAACGATCCAACGCACGTCATTTACGTGTGGTTTGATGCGTTGCTTAATTACATCACAGGAATTGACTATCCTGAAAAAAAATTCCAAAAATTTTGGCCTGCGGACATACATGTAATAGGCAAGGACATACTATGGTTTCATAGCGTAATATGGCCATGCATGCTCTTTGCAATGGAAATAAAGCCGCCTAAAAAAATACTCGTGCATGGATTCATAAATTCAAGCACAGGAGAAAAACTCTCAAAGACCACAGGCAACATAGTTGACCCTATAGCACTTGCAGAAAAATACGGAGCTGATAGCATAAGGTACTACCTAATGAGAGAAATATCATTAGGCGAAGACGGAAACTTTTCAATAGAAGGACTGATAAAAAGACACAACAACGAACTCGCAGACTCTCTTGGAAACCTCTTGCATAGAACACTTACGCTCACAGAAAAAAAGCTCGAAGGAAAAATTCCAAAAGCTGAAGTTGATGAAAACCTAGCCAGAAAATTAGACTTGAAAAAAATAAAAGAACACATGGACAGCCTAGAAACACATTTAGCATTAAACGAAATATTCTCATACATAGACGAATGCAACAAATATCTCAACGAAAAACAACCTTGGAAGCAAAACGAAAAAGAAGCATATAAGGAACGCGTTGCCACCATTATGCGCGCG
>JBBISX010000109.1:0-1331 GCA_037441005.1 Candidatus Iainarchaeum sp. | reverse complement strand
AGAAGCAGAAAAAACACTATACACTATTTTGGACTCAATAAGAATAATAGGTATACTAATAAGCCCTTTCATGCCCGAAACTTCGGAGAGAATAGCAAAACAACTCAATCACAAAACAAACAGCTTAAAAGACGCCGAATTTAACAGGCTTAAATCAGGAACAAAAATAGGAAAAAAAGAAATATTATTCCAAAAAATAAAAGAGGAAGAAAAGGCAAAAGAGACAAAGAACATAATAATCTCAGTAACCAAAGAGTTACTCGAAAAAGGAGCCAAAATAGAGGCAATGGCAATAGAAGGAGTACAAATAAAGAAAAAACACGAAGGACTAGAAAAACAAATAGCAGAAGAACTCAAAAAAATAAATGTGGAAGAAATAGAAAAAATGGAACACGTGAAATCCTACGAAAGCTTATACGAAGGACTCAAAGAAAAACCAAAACAAAATGCAATAACAAACCTGACAAACATAGTAAAAAAATCTAAAAAAATCCCAACAATAAACACAGCAGTGGATTCTTACAACATAGTATCACTCAAAAAAGGCATAGTAATAGGATGCCATGACCTTAACAAACTTGAAGGCAACATAAAAGCAGAAATATCAAGCAAGAAAGAAAAATTCGTTGCAATGGGAAACCAAGAGCAAGAAACACAAGAAAAAGAATACCTGTTCAAAGATGACAAAGGCATTATTTGCAGAATGGACATAAAACAATGCGAAAGAACAAAAGTAACCCCTGAAACAAAAAACCTCTTACTTTATGTACAAGGAAACAAAAAAACACCAAAAAAACTTTTGGAAGAAGCAATAGAAGAAACCGCTGCAAAAATAACCAAATACTGCGGAGGCAAAGCAAGAAAAATAGAAGTAAAAGAGGCAAAAGAATGAAAATAAAGCAGAACATAGAAACGCTGAAAAAAGAAATAGAAGAAACATGCAAAAAAGTCAGAAGAAGCCCGAAAGAAATAACGATAGTGGCAGTAACCAAATCACAACCAATGAAAAAAATCAAAGAAGCGATAGAAGCAGGAATAACAGACATAGGAGAAAATAAGATTCAAGAGCTCGAAGAAAAATACCCAGAAATAAAACAAACAAAAGCAGAAATACACTACATAGGAAGACTACAAACCAACAAAATAAAAAAAGCCGTTGAAATGTGCGACTACATACATTCAGTTGACAGCCTAAGCATACTGAGAAAAATACACTAGAAAGGACTGGACATTGACAAAATACAAAACATATTTTTTCAAGTAATTACAGGAGAAGAAAAAACAAAACAAGGAATGAAGCCGGTAGAAGTGGAAGAAATGCTTACTACGAT
>JBBISX010000108.1:0-2925 GCA_037441005.1 Candidatus Iainarchaeum sp. | reverse complement strand
TTTGATTGCCTGTCGTTAATTTTTTTGAAGGCATCGCAAGGCTTTGGGCTTTGCTTTTATCTTTTCGTTTTTAATATTTATTGCAGGACGCAACAATTATTTATAACAAAAGACTTGTGTAGATCAATGGGGATGAAAAAAGGTTTTACGCTTTTTACGGCTTTAGTGGCTTTCGTGCTGATCGTGCTTTCAATGCTTCTTGTTCAGTCAATGGTCTCGACACAGGCAGGAACCCTTGATGTCATTTCTGACATTTCAGAGCAGGAGGAAATGCAGGCTTTGGCTGATCTTACAAGAGCGGATGCTTTGCAAACAGTGAACTACGGGATAAGGCATGAAATAGAGGCTTACATGACTAAAGACGAGGCTCCTCAAGACAATTTGCCTGACAATACACAATACATTTTTTATGAAAGCGCTAGTGCATCTGATGGTTGGACGGAAATAAAAAGAGACTTCATAAAGTCAGAGTTTGGAATAGGGGAAGACGGAACGGGCAGTGGAACAAACCAGTTCGCGGCAAGGGTGGCAAATGAAATGGAAAACAGGCTGGCCACTACTGCTGACACTGGAGGTTATACCATCAACATTGCAAAGCCTGAAAATGAAACGTTAAAGAGATTGCTTGATAAGGCATTGGAAAACACCTTCAAAGACAATCAGGAAAATGTCTTTGAGGTCATCAACTGCAATCCTCGGGACAATCCTAAATATATAGGATGCAACGGGAGTTTTTATGTTACCCTTGACCTTAGCCCAAATATGGTGTCTTATGCGGATTATGAAAAATTCCCACAAGTGCAGGTCAGAAAAATAGTGGGGCGTGAGAGCTATACAAGAACAATAAAAGAGCCGGTCCTGCCGAGGGGCAAAATAAAAATGTACGTGCCTACGAGAATATTCAAGGCTTTTGCAGGGGCTTTTGAAGTAGGGAAAAACAGCATTTTTACGGAAAATTTTAGAGAAGAACTTTCTTCAAAAAAAGTTTTTTCGGGGGAATTGAAAAAGGTCGATGATGTGAAAAGAGAAACGGAAGCTGTGCTTAAAGATTCTTTAGAAACAGCGTTGGATATAACTCGAGTCATAAGTAATGATGATGGGTTTGAGTTTAAAGAATATAAGTATAGGATAGAATCGCAAGTTGATACTAAAGGAACGCCGGAGCAGGACGATGACTCGGCAACGCTTGCAATAATAACTGTTTCTCTTTATTTTGAAGAAAAAAACGAAAAATACATAGTGGATAAAAGCCTAAAGCATGTCTATGGCATAACGCTGGTGAGAAGTTTTAGCTGATTTCAAAAAACTTCAAAAACATTCAAACTCAAATTGCTAAAAATAATAAAAATGGCATTAAACAGCTAAAACCCGAAAGGCCTGCAATTCATAAACAATGCAAAAAACAAAGCCTAAAAAACACACAACAACCAAGACAAACACAGGACCAAAAACCAGACAACAACAAAAACTGACAAAAAAACAAAATAGACAAAAAACAAAGAAAAAAACAACCAAAAAAAACACGACATGACAAAAACAAAAAAATCAGCAAAAACCGACAAAAAAAACAAAAAAAAAGACAAAAGCCTAAAACAAACAAAAAACAACCACTACCAAAAAAAAACAAAAAAAAGTAAAAAAAAACGACAAAAAAACAACGACCCAAAGACCAAAAAAAAACAAAAAAAAACCTACAACAAGACCAACACAAACAAAAAAAACCAAAAAACCCAAAAAACAAAAAAAAGACGAAAAACAGCCTTAAAAAAACACAAGCAAAATAAGACGACTTAAAGGGCTTTCAGGTTTTCGGCCTTAGATATTTCAAAAAGCGTTTTAGTTTTCAAATGTGCTATAAGGCTCACATTGTTGCAAGCTTGTTTCTCGTATTTCAAAAAAGAGTTTTTTTTCAAATAGCTAATGAGCTTCAAAGTTGCATTAGTCTTTGTTGTTTTTGCAGTTTTAGTGCATTATTATTTGCTTTTCTGAATTTGAGGCTGTTTTATCAATCAAGCGAAATTGCAGCCGTGAAGGAACTGTAGGGAATGTAATATTTAAATTGGGTATAGCATTAAATATATTCAGGAATTAATTAAGTGTCATTATCCAGTTATAGGGCTTGGTGTTGATGGCTTCAAAAAAGAGCTTTTATGAGTCTTTGGAAGACAAGTATTATGATTTTCTTGATTACCTTGACTCAAAGGGCTTGCCTGTGTATAAGGCTGTTGATTGGCTTGAGTCGAAGAACATTCCTTCTTTCCCTGCTTTTTTGGTTTCTTTGATTGTATTGGCTTTGCTTGGCTTTTTCGTGTTTTCTTCTTTTTTTGCTTCTGCTAAGGTAAGTGTTGTTGTTCAGGACAAGAGTGGCAATGCTTTGGAAGGGGTTGTTGTTGGCGCTTATCTTGACGGCGAAAAGGTTGCTGAAAGGTCCAGCGATTCCATGGGCTCGGTGGTTCTTGAGCTGCCTAGGGGAAAGGAAATTGAGTTGAGGGCTAAGAAGCAGGGTTTTTTTGAAGCAAAAGCGCTTATTGAGACTGAAGGAGAAGATTTGGCAAAGCGAATTACTTTGGAAAGCGAAGTCACTACTTTAACCAAGACGATAAGCGTGTTCGAGGCTGGCACTGGCAGGGCTTTTTCAAGAAGCCTTGAGATTGAATTCTTTTGTTCGGAAAAGCCGGACTTTTCTATTAAAGGGGCGGTTGTGGAAGGTATTGTTGAAGTGCAGGTGCCGAGCGATTGTGGAGAGATAACTGCAAAGCCTTTGGGCAACTATGCTTTGGAAAGAGAGACTATTTATTTGAGTGATAATAATCCAAGGCTTGAGGTTTCAAGCACAGTGAATCAAAATGGCTCTGTTTTTGTGAGCGTGGTTGGAACGAATGGCATTGCAGTGCCTGGCATTGATTTGAGGCTTTATTCTGTTAC
>JBBISX010000107.1:0-2956 GCA_037441005.1 Candidatus Iainarchaeum sp. | reverse complement strand
TCAGCGGCTTTTTCAACAGCCTTTTTGAAAGACTTTCGTGATTTTATTTTTAGAACAATCGTCTTCATTTTATCTAAGAATTATTATTAATACAAAAGTATTATAGAACATGTGAGCAAAATAGACATGCAAAATATTTCTTTCTTTTGAATAGTAATGCCCTAACACCAAACCCAAAACAAAAGCCCCAAGCACCTCTGCAACAGAGCCATAACTAAAATGCAATAAAGAAAAAACGACACTAGACCCAAAAACGCCTAAAACAGGGACTAAAAAAGCCCTGAAGAAAAACTCCTCTGCAAAAACCCTAACAACGATCAAGTAAACCGAAACCATTTTTTCCTGCAAAGAAACAGCCTTCATTGTTGAAGCGACTTTTTCCAAATCATTCAAGCCAAAGAAATAAAAAATCAGTGAAAGAACCACAGAAATAAAAAAGACGATTAAAAAAATCTTGAAGCCTAAAATAAGGTCATACGGAAAAACAGGTTTTTTTATTCCGAACCTTGAAAAAAAATCCTTTGCTTTGTTTTTTCCCGGCTCCTTGACTAAAAACCAAGCCAAAGGCAAAAAAAGCAAAAGGAAGTCAACTAAAGCCAGCCTCAAAAAATCAAAAGCCATGAAAATCTAAACAAACAAAACTAATAAAAGCAGACTTGCAAGTCATTTTTGTTTTGTTGTTAGGATTACAAGAAAACACAGAATAAAATATTATGGCTTTATCTGTCAGTGCTTTCAAACTAATTTTTTTTGGTTACTGCTTTGACAACCAAATTTAAACTCCATGACAACTTTTGTATGCTTATCCTATTTGTCTTTGAATGGGCTCTTCCCCAACATCCCACTTTGTGCTTTTTTCATCCCACCTAACATTATATTCTGCTTCGTACCTTCCGCCTTTAAACAAATCCTCAGTGTCTATTTTTATGTTATAAGTTCCGTTAGTGCAAGGATAAATGTCAGGGTAAGAATCTATAAAGTTTTTGTGGCAACTTATTATAAAAAATACACCATTTTTTTCAATTTTTTTACCATCAGGAGTTGTAATCGTAATCTTACCTTTTAAATAATCTTCAATCTCCGAGTTTGGTCTAAAAAAACTTAAAAAATATAATGGGTGTCCATTTGCAAATTTTATTTGATTTTCAAGGAAAAGTCCATTTACAGAAGCTTTTTCAAATATTATAGGCTCTTTCATTAATTCTATTTCTCGGAGCTGAGAAATATCCCAAACAATAATATCATAATATCTTTTATAATAGTTTATTGGTTTAGTGTCAATGGGGTAAATTACTTCCAATAATGTTTTAAAATTTTGATTTTTTGTAATGTAAATTTCTTGTGTTTTTTTGCCAGGTTTTATAATAATTGGCGAAAGCATCCGAACATAACTTTTTTGATTTTTGTGATAATTTTCTTTTATAATAGAATATCCTATTGGACTATTTATTGCATCGTTTAACTTTACTTCAATCTTTTCTATTTTTTGTTCAGCAACTTCAAAAGAAGGATTTTTGCTATCTAAATCTACTGAAGAGTAAATAACATAACTTGTTGGCGCTTCTGAGGCAGTATATCCTTTTGTACTAGTTTGATACATTAAATGGGATTTTTGGTTGTCAATGCCTGAAATATAATAGATTTTATGGTGTCTTGGAATACAAATGTCGTCACGATTGATAAGATCGTTATATGCAATTACAGGCATGTCTCCAAAAGTTTGTACAGTCTTATAAGTTTTAATTTCTTGACCTTTTGAATCAATCCATTCTGGAATACTATTAGGTATTTCTTTCGCTTTTGTTTCATCTATTAAGATAGTTTTTTCTTTTTCATTTAATTCAAGTTCTTCAGCAGTTATAATGATACTTGTTGAGTCATCAAGAAGCGGGGGTATATAAATAGCTTCATAAATAAATTTTAGTTTATTTTCAGGCGAATAAATATTCATACTTATTTTTTCTTCTTCATTTTCATTTAGTAGCTCATTCAGATAATACAATTTTAAAAGTTCATTTGCTTCAGAAAATAAAAGAATTCCTCCTTTTCTTCTTATTGTTTGGTCCTTTGGCATTTTTGGGTCTTGTTTTATGACAAAGTTTATGATTTTGCTTTTCATAAAGCTTATTGGTATGTAGTATTTTTCGTTGTTGTTTTGTTCTTCGCAGTTTTGGTTTGTTGTTATTTCAAGCAATTCTTCGTATTTTCCGTAGCTTATTTCGTTTTCTTTGGCTTCTATCCATATTGTTGTTTTTTCTCCTGGTTCTAAGCATGTTTTGTTTACGCCGTAGTGGATTTTTGCGTTTTCTTGGTTTTTTAGTGTTGTTATTTGTTCTATTCCTGTTTTTTTGTTTGAGAGGTTTTTGATTTCTATTTCTGTTTTTTTGGTGCCTGTTATTTCTCCAAGGTTTGCTGGTGTTGGGTTTGCTGTGATTTTTGCTTTTGTTGCAGCGTAAACGTCTACTATTCCAGGCATGATTAGTTCATTTTCTTTGTAGTATTTTGCATACCCTATTATTGCCCCTCTTATGTCGTCGTTGTTCCAGTAAGGGTGTGCTTTTTTTATTAGTGCTGCAATCCCTGCTACGTGTGGTGTTGCCATGCTAGTTCCATCAAGTTTTACATGCTTTTCGTTGCATTTCCACTCTTCAAAGACTGAATCATATTGTGCTGCGCAGATGTATTTGCCTGGTGCTGTTATTTCCGGTTTAAACAATATTTCATTGTTATGAATCACCGGTCCTCTGGAACTAAAATCAGTTAGGTTGTTTTGTTTGTCTACTGCTCCTACTGTTAGTGCTTTTCTCGCTGTTCCAGGGCTTTTTATTCCACCATTTGGCCCTGAATTACCTGCTGCTATTATTGGCAGTATCCCTAGTTCATATGCTCTGTCTATTGCTGTGCTCACTGGATCGTCAGGATTGCCATCATAGCCTAGGCTTAAGTTTATTATGTC
>JBBISX010000106.1:0-3039 GCA_037441005.1 Candidatus Iainarchaeum sp. | reverse complement strand
TGAGGCTGATTTGGAGGGCTTTGAGGAGGCTATTATTCAGGCTGAGAGGCTTGGCATTGTAAAGAAAATTTACCCTGATGGCAAGGTTTATCCTGCCTTGTCCAACAGCGTTCCTGCTATAAAAGCTACTGAGGCTTGGAACTTGAAGGACTCTCGTGGTTTGCCTTTGAAAGGCGACGGCGTTGTTATTTCTATTATTGATTCCGGCGTTGATTATTCGCATCCTGATTTGGGCGGTTGTTTTGGGCCTTCTTGCAAGGTCATATGGGGCTTTGATATAGTAAATAATGACTCTGATCCTATGGATGACTTGGGCCACGGAACTCATGTTGCTGGAATAGCTGCAGGAAACGGTTCTTTGAAAGGCGTTGCGCCAAATGCAAAAATTTTGGCCTACAAAATATTTGCAAAAAGTGGCACAGGTTCTTGGGCAGATATTTTAAAGGCTTTGGATTTATCTGTTGATCCAAACGGGGATTTGGATTATTCTGACAAAGCGGATATAATAAATCTTAGTTTAGGTGGCACTGGTAATGCAGACGACCCTGTAAGCCTTGCTGTTGACAGCATTGTTGATAAAGGCATAGTGGTTGTAGCTGCTGCGGGAAACTATACAAGATACTCTTCTTATATGGGACCTCCTTCTTCTTCACGAAAGGCAATTTCAGTAGGTGCTACTTCTGTAACTAACGATGCAGCAGCAGACTTCAGCATGAATGGCCCTGTTTTTTCTAACAACCTTTCTGAAATGTTCGTAAAGCCAGATGTTTTGGCTCCGGGCACTGACATTTGTTCTGCCTTGTCTTCAAAGGTTTCTGGTATTACCACTAATATGTATTGCCGTGACTCTTCCCATATAAAAAGCAGTGGCACAAGCATGGCTGCTCCTCATATTGCAGGCTTAGCTGCTTTAATAAAACAGGCTCATCCTGATTGGTCTCCTTCTGAAATAAAAGGGGCTATAGTAAGTTCCGGTATTGATCTTGGTTATAGTCATTTTGTCCAGGGCACTGGTTTGGTTGATGCGGTTGAGGCAGTAAATGCAAAAGTGGTTACTGACCCTGTTTCTTTAGGATTTATTTCAACAAATCCTTTTTCAGCTCAAAGAAAGGGCTTTGTTGTAAAGAATTTAAGCAGTGATTCACTAGGCGTGAAAGTCTTGTTGCCTTCCGAAGTTTTTGAGTCGGAATTGGAAGATTATTCTGAGGGTGTATTTTTAGAACACCCTCCTGTAGATTTGGGACTAAGGCTTCAAAATAGTAAATTTCCTGTTTCTTTTTCGGTTTCTCAAGACTCTTTGTGCCTTTCTCCAAAGGCATTCCAGGAATTGTCCCTTTCATTGAATTCAACTAATGCGCCATTAGGCGGTTACTATAGCAATGCAATAACTCTTGAAGTTTATTCTGATTGTGGTTTCAGCAGAAAGTTAAAAGAGGTAAAAATGCCTATTGGCATAGGCAGGTTTAACAAAGCTTCAATTAATTTTGTACAAAAAAACATCGCTCAAAAGGAAATTGTTTCAAGGAGTTTATACTTTTTAAGAAAAAACCAAGAAATGCCTGCTTTTATGGTCTCTTTGGGCAATAACGAAAATTCAAAGGATTTTTATTTTTTGAAAGAGCCTTTCGAAGTGCTTTATGAGCATAATTGGGTTGAAAAGTCAGGCGAAAAAACAACAAGCATAAATTCTCTGTATGCAGTGCGTCAAATAAATTTCACAAATTCGCCGGACGGCTTACTAAGCATTACTATCAACGAAAATGAAATACCTTTGTTGGCTGACGATTCTGAAAACATTTTGCGCGAAAAAGACTTGGATTTTTTCGGCAAGTTTCTTACATTTGGGAGAAAATTACCTTCGAAATCTTATGTTCAATACCTATTCGGCGGTACATTTTTCGATTCGCAATCCTGTCCTTCTGTAAAAAAAATTAACCACTATTTTTCAATTGATGACTCTTCTTCCAATAAATGGAGTGCCTATTCTGGTGTTTACGGAAAAGAAGCAGGGAGAAGCTTTTATAACTCTCAAAAAATTCTTTTTGTAAATGCCGTGATAGATGACTTGAAAGGCAAAACCAACATAAGTTTTGGTCCTGTTTCAAGCAAAGAACTTGTTTTTTTCCAGCCTTTCAAGGAAGATAATTCTTACCTTAATTGGTTTTCAATTATCCCTACTTTGCAAAACGGTATTTTGTTCACGGGCTTTTATTCTCAAATAAATCCACTTGTAAAAAAAATATTTTTCCATAATAATTACTATTTTCCAATAAGACTAGAAAATTCGTTGTATATTCCGCCATCACAGCTGTCTAATATACAAGAATTACAAAATTTACAAATTTTCATAGGAAAGCTTTCAACTTCGCCGGAAACTTTTGAATTCATGAAGCCTCCGATTTCGGCTTATTTCTTAATTAGGGAAAACGAAGATTTTGGGCCTTCGTTTCAAAAGTTAAGTTCTTTGAACGTGATTTTACAAGATCAAGGGGTAAAACCATCAGAATTGGGTAAGCCTTTATGGCACAAGTTTTCAGCAAACGATTTGCTTGGTCTTGAGAAAGCCAAGCTTTCTATAAAAAGGCCTGATGGCAAGGTAATTGTTTTATCTTCTTTAGAAAGTTCAAAGATATCTTGTTATGATATTACAGAGAAAAGGTCTAATGTTTGTCCTGATGGGCGTTACGAGTTTACTTTTGAATTTTCTGATTTAAAAGACTCTTCGCCATATGTCGCCAAGGCTTTTGCAACCTACGGGCTTAATTCTGGCGGTTGGGCTTTGGAGCCAAACAGCAAGCCTTCGGTTTCCATTTCTGCTTCAAAAACCTCTGGCGTAGTTGAAGGTGAAGCTTTAACTTTTGAAGCAACCGCTTCTGATTCTGACGGCATAGCCTTTGTTGATTTTTATGATGATTGGGTTAAACTAGGCAGTGACGAAAGCGCACCTTATTCTATTAATCTTTCTTTTGCTAAAGGAATGCATAAAATAAAAGCTTATGCTTTTGATAGGCTTGGCTTGATTGGCTCTAGCTCCAGCGT
>JBBISX010000105.1:0-3125 GCA_037441005.1 Candidatus Iainarchaeum sp. | reverse complement strand
ACTATTGCATTCTCTGCAAAAACTATTTTTCCAAACTCCATAACCCTGAAAGCAAATTCAGAATCTTCACGCCAAAAAAACATTCTTTCGTTAAAATACCCTGTTTTTTCAACCACTGACTTTCTATAAGCGACATTAGCACCTATGAAACCAGGACCTGATAAGTTTTCAGGAGCGGCAGTAAAAAAACTTCTTTTACCAGTAATTATTTTTCCTTCAACACCAACTATTGAACTGTCATTAAAGTATTGAAGCATGTTTTTTAACCAGTTCTTTTCAGGAATACAATCGTTGTCAGTATAAGCTATTATTTCTGCAGAAGAATTTCTTGCACCAATGTTTCTTCCTGCCGAAAGTCCAGAAGGATTTTGCCTTATTACTTTTATATTCAAGCTTTTTTTGAATTCTTTTGCCAATAAACTTAAGTCATCCAAATCAGAGCCATCGTCAACAACTATAACCTCAAAAAGATTTTTTCCTAAAGTTTGGATAGAAAGCGCTGAAAGAGCTTTTCTCAATAAATCAATTTTGTTCCTGCTTACTATAACAACTGAAACAATTGGTTTTTTTTCTCGACTCATTCAAGACCACTTGTAAATGGAAATAAGGCTAGGATAATCGCTTTCATAAACTTTGCTGAGTTCTGCAGAATGCTTTTCAATAAACTCCTTAATCTTTAACCTTTCTCTTTCTATTAACTCTTGCCTTGGAGAATCCCTTTCAAATCGGTAAGAGTAATTTAGAAACAATACATAAGTGTTATTACTTTTCAAGCCTTCTAAGCTTATTTTTTTCGGATTGCCTGCCAAATCCTGAGCCAAATCAACACTGTAATATTTCCTGCCTTTAGAAAATGCTTTCTGAAAGTATATGCAATCGTCAGAACTTCCTATTACTGTAGAATTTTCTGGAATTACTGAATAAACAGTTTCAAAGACACTCTTTCTCAGAAAAACATAATTATAATGTTTTTCAATAGCAAAAAAAGAAAAAATCAACAAGCAGGAAAACAGAAATACCAACGCATGAAGTTTATAATTCTCTAACTTTTTGAAAGAGCCTTTTATTTTCAAAGAATGAAAAATAACGAAGCCTTGCAGTAAACGACTTTTCAAGAGAAAAATCAAAAGCAAAAAACTCTGTAAAAGCTGAATTAATTAAAAAATATGAAATAATCAGCAAAAAATATTCCCTTTTCAAAGGAAAGTTTTTTGACAAAAAAGGAGAAACTATAAGCAAAGGATAAAAAATCAAGAGCAAAAAAGGATAAAGCAGATTATCATCATCAATTATGCTGGAAAAAAGAGAAGCAATCAACTTAAAGCCTGAACCATAGCCAGTATTCAATACACCTGAATAAACAAAGCCGTTGAAAATTAGCAAAAAAACAATAATTGGAAGAGAACCTAAAATTAGAGAAAAAAATTCTTTCCAAGACAAAGAGCGCACAAAACTCAAATCAAGCTTTATTTGGGAAAAATCGGTTTTATTGAACAACAAAACAACAGCAAAAGAAATCAAAGCTAAAAAAGCATCATAGCGAACCAAAATAGCAAGGCCTAAAAAAAATCCAGCTATAAAATTATCCAAGAGCCTTTTTCCAAGATAAAAGTACAGACCTGCCAAAAGACAAGTCAAGACAAGCAATTCAGCATAAATTCCCCTTGAAGTCAAAATAAAAGCAGGGTAAACCAAGTAAAGAACAGAAAACAAAGGGCTCAAAGAAAAACGCCTTAACAATAAAACAATGAGAAAAAAATTCAAAGCATGAATAACAAGACCTGAAAGCATTACGCCCTCAAGCCCTAAAAAAGTAAAAGGAACCAAAAACAAGGACCTGCCAATAAATTGGGAAGAAACATAGCCATCGTTAGTAAAAACTCCTGAACGACAAGCAAAACCCGGGTCTTTTTCCGCAAACTTGCCTTCTCTCAACAAAAAAGAGCCCTTTACATAATTATGTTCATCAATGGAAAAATAATAAGAAGGAAAAAACAAAATATTCAGTGAAAAATAAGCCAAAACAAAAAAACCCAACAAAAAAAACTCTAAGCTCAAAGTCCTTTCCATAATAATAAAAAACACAAAAACCGAATTAAAAAAATATTGGTATGACAAGTGTTCATAATAATTCACTTTGCCGACTATACAAATACTTTCAGTAAGCCTTTTTACAATTTTTGTATTCTTACGATTTAGGATTGTCAGTGACAAAAGCGATAATAATTTATTAGCCAACAAAAAATACTAATAACCAAAAACCATGTGCCTTAAGACTTTGTAATGGATTTTTAAAAATCAAAGCCAAAAAGACATAAAACCAAAAAAGAAACCAAAGCAAAAGCACAAGAAAAGCAACTTAAATTAAATCGCACAATTATCTAAACATGAAAATAGATTTCCTAATCCCAAGAAACCCGTACAAAGAATTTGCAGGAATAGAAAATAACGCCCTCAACATACTAAAAGCACTTAAAGAAAACGGTTATAAAGTAAGAGTAATAACAACAGACGACAAAGATAATGCTTTTGAAAAGAACGGAATACGATTCATTTGCCATAAAAGAGAAAAATTCGGAGAACAAATTTATTTTTCAATAGGCGTATTCAAAGAATTGCAAAAATCAGAAGCTGACATTATTTATGCTAACGGCTTCAACAACATGGTTACACTTGCAGGCCTATTACTTAAAAAACGAAACCAAAAACTAATAATCTGGCTTGCAAGCTCCGGCAGTTCTTCTTGGCTTAGAAAAATACTATGGATACCGTATTTGATCGTTTTCAATATTTTAGCAGGCAAAATAGACAAAATAATATGCATCTCAGAATTTGAACTTAAAAAATTCAAAAGGCTATTATTCACGGCAAAAAAAGACATATTTGAAGTGGTGCCAATAGGCATAGACACAGAAAACTTCAAAAAAATAAAAAACATAAAAAGAGACAAAAACCTAATAATTTCTGTAGGAAGGCTAGTAAAAAACAAAGGGTTCATGCACTTACTAAAATCCTTTAAGATAGCAAAAAAACTAAACCCAAAAATAAAACTGGTAATAATAGGAGAAGGCCCTGAAAAAAGCAATTTAATGGAGTTTTCAGAAAAAAACAATTTAGGCGTTGAA
>JBBISX010000104.1:0-3129 GCA_037441005.1 Candidatus Iainarchaeum sp. | reverse complement strand
TGGTTTTGCCATGTCTTCTTATGTAAACAGGCTTGGCGGCTCTATAGAGCAAATAGTTTCTTGTGCCGATTCTTTGGAAGGAAAATTTTCCGGCGCCGTTGGTTCTTACAACGCTTCTTCGCTTATCGTCAAGGACCCTTTGAAGCTGGAGTCTGATGTAATGTCTGTTCTTGGCTTGAAGTGTGCTAGGCATTCAACGCAAATAGTCAATCCTGAGCCTTTGTTGAGGCTGCTTTCTGCTTTGATGGAGGCTTTTAATGTTCTTGCAAATTTTAGTGATGATATGAGGCATTTGCAAAGGAGCGAAATAGCAGAGGTCATGGAGAGCTTTGGTGAAAATCAGGTAGGTTCAAGCACTATGCCGCAGTTTTGAGAATGTAAAAAGCATCTGGAAAGCGTTTTTGCCAAGGCTTGTGACTTATAATTTTGACGCGATTTCGGAGCATCAGCGGGATTTGACCAACAGCGCCAGTTCTAGGTTTGTGCCTGAATTGTTTTTAGCTTTGGCTTTCTCTTCAACCAGGCTTGAGAAGGTTTGTGCTGGGTTGAGCGTTGACAAAAAGGCAATGGACAGGAATTTTTTGCTTTCGGAAGAAAAGATGTCAGCTGAGCCTCTTTACATTTTGTTGGCAAAGTATGGACATCCTAGCTCTCATGAGTTGGTGAGAAAGCTCACTTTGGAAGCCGAAAGGATAGGAAAGAGTTTTTTGGAAGTTGCTTTGGCTAATAGTGAGGTTGCACTTTTTTGGAAAAAATTTTCAGAAAAGGAAAAAAGCATTGTAAAAAATCCACGCACTTATGTTGGTCTTTCAGCCAAGAAAACAGAGCAGGTCTGTTCGTATTGGAAAAAGAGGCTTTTGGATGACTAAGTATAAAGACGCTGGCGTTGACATTGATGCTGGAAATAGTGCTGAAGAACTTATAGGCAAGGCAGTAAAGGGCACTTACAACAAAAATGTTGTTGCAGGCGTAGGTTCTTTTGGTGCGGTTTTTGCTTTGGACGAATTTAATAAGCACAATGGCCTTGTCCTTGTTTCAACTGTTGATGGAGTAGGCACAAAGCTCAAGGTTGCTGCGTTGTTGAACAAGTGGGATTCGGTGGGTGCTGATATAGTTAATCATTGTTCTAATGATATTCTTTGCATGGGTGCAAAGCCGCTTTTTTTCATGGATTACATTAAAGCCTGCCGTTGTTTATGAAATAGTCAAAGGCATGGCTTCAGCTTGTAAAATACTTGATTGTCCTTTAATCGGCGGCGAGACTGCTGAAATGCCGGGCGTTTATCTTGATGGCGAAAATGATGTGGTAGGATTCATGGTTGGCGTTGTTGAAAGGCAAAAACTCTTAGATTCTTCCAAGGTCAAGGCCGGGGATACCTTGATTGCTTTGGCTTCCAATGGATTGCATACAAACGGCTTTAGCTTGGCTAGAAAGGTTTTGTTTGAGGATTCAAAGTTAAAGGCAACTGATTACATTGATTCTTTAGGCTGTACTCTTGGAGAAGAATTGCTTAAAGTTCATAAGAGTTACACTAATTCTGTTTTTCCTTTGTTTTCGTCTCAGTCAGTCCACGGTATAGCGCATATTACCGGCGGTGGAATAATGGAGAATCTTTTAAGGGTTATTCCTGAAGACTTGACTGTTGTTTGCGATTTGAAGTCTGTAAATGTTCCGCTAATATTTTCTTTTATTCAAGAGCTTGGAAAAATACCTGATAGCGAGATGTATCGTGTCTTTAATATGGGCATAGGACTTGTTTTGATAGTTGACAGTAGGGATGAAAAAAAAGTCCTTTCTTTTTTATCTTCAAAAGGCGAGGTTGCATGGGTTCTTGGAAAAGTGGAAAAGAAAAAGTGAGGCTTGGGGTGCTTGGTTCCACCAAAGGAACTGATTTGCAGGCAATAATAGATGCCATTAAAGAAAAAAGGCTTGATTGCGAAATAGCATTGGTTGTTTCAGACAAAAAAGATGCTTACATACTTGAAAGGGCTAAAATCAATAATATTACGTGTTTTTTTATAGACTATTCTATTTTTCGTGAAAGAAAAGAAGCGGAATCTGTAATAGTCAAAGAGCTAAAAGACAAAAAGGTTGATCTTGTGCTTTTAATAGGCTTCATGAAAATTCTTTCGCCTTTTTTTGTCAATGCTTTTAAGGGAAGTATTTGGAACATACACCCGAGTTTGCTTCCGAAGTACGCTGGTGCAATGAACCTTAATGTTTATGAAATGGTTTTGAAAAACAAGGATAAAGAAACTGGATGTACTTTGCATGAAGTTGTAGAGAAAGTTGATGCGGGCAGGGTAATACTTCAAAAAAAGGTTTCTGTTGAAAAAGATGATACTGTTGAGTCTTTAAAGGCTAAAGTTCAGAAGGCAGAACAGGATTGCCTTTTAGAGGCGCTTGGTATGCTTGTTCAAGGAAAGATTTCTGTAGGTGTTAAGAATGGCGATGCATAAAGTCAGGACTGCTCTTTTTTCGGTTTATGACAAGACGAATTTGCACGAGTTTGCTAGGTTTTTGCATGATAATGGGGTGAGAATAATTTCTTCAGGCGGGACTTACAGGGCTTTGCTTTCTGCTGGTATAAAATCTGAAAAAGTGGAAGACATAGCAGAATTTCCTGAATTGCTTGGAGGCAGGGTGAAGACTTTGCATCCAAAAATACACGCGGGAATTCTTGCAAAAAGGGAAAAGCATCACTTGGAAGAACTTGAAAAACACAACATTTCAACCATTGATTTGGTGGTTGTCAATCTTTATCCTTTCGAGGAAACTGCATTGAGAAATTCGGAATTAAACGAACTGGTTGAAAACATTGACATAGGAGGGCCTTCTTTGATAAGGGGCGCCGCCAAAAACTTTGAGTATGTTGGAGTAGTTACTTCTCCTCTGCAGTACAAAAAAGTCATGGCTGAGCTTTCGAAAAATGACTTTAGGCTGAGCTCTGAATTGAGAAAGGAGCTCATGGTAGAGGCTTTTTTGCATACTGCTTTTTATGATTCTATAATTTCTGATTTTTTTGCCAGAAAATTCAATCTTCATTTTTTTGCGAGTGAAAAGACCATAGCTCTCAAAAAAGCCGGCAGTTTAAGGTATGGCGAGAATCCTCATCAAAGTGCGTGTTT
>JBBISX010000103.1:0-3131 GCA_037441005.1 Candidatus Iainarchaeum sp. | reverse complement strand
TGGTTTTCTCCAAGAAAGGCCAAAGCATCGCCGTAAGCATCTCTAGTAGCTACTGTATCGCCTGTTTTATACTCTGGCATTTTCAATCTCCTTTATTGCCCTTTCGTATTCTTCCTGGCTCAAGGCTTTTCCATGCCAATCAGGGCTGTTTTCTATGAAACTCACCCCTTTGCCTTTTATCGTCCTTGCTATTATTACAGTAGGCTCGTTGTCATCCTTTGCTTCTTTAAGCTTTTCCACGAGCTCTTTTATGTTATGCCCATTGCATTCTAAGACTCTCCAATTAAAAGCCCCGAATTTTTCTGCGAGAGGCTCAGGGTCCTTCGTGTCTTTTACAAAACCGTCGTTTTGAAGGCCGTTCCTGTCTATTATTGCAGTTACATTTCCAAGCTTGAAATGCGAAGTAGTCCAAACTGATTCCCACACTTGCCCTTCCTGTAATTCCCCATCGCCTAAGAGCACAAACACATGATAATCCAAGTTGTCAAGCTTGCAAGCCCAAGCCATGCCGTTTCCAACCGAAAGCCCTGTTCCAAGGCTTCCTGTGGATATTTCAACGCCAGGGGTTTCCGTGCTATGCGGATGTCCCTGAAGAATTCTCCCAACCTGCCTCAAACCATCGTATTCACTTTTTGAAAAGTATCCGCAATCAGCAAGGACAGCGTAAAGTGCAGGCGCAGCATGGCCTTTGCTCATGATAAACCTATCCCTTACCTTCCATTCAGGGTCCGACGGGTCATGGTTCATTACATTAAAATAAAGAGCAACAAGAATGTCAATGCAAGAAAAGCTTGAAGTAGGATGCCCAGAACCAGCCTTAGTAGTCATGTATAAAATGTCCTTTCTTAGAAGCCTTGCTTTTTCTTCAAGCTCACCAAACAAAAGCTTTTTCATAGTAAAACAAAAAAATAAAATTCTTTTAAAGAGAAGCTAAGGCAGATAGAAAGACCAAAAAAAGCAAAAAACACAAACAACAAAAAAATTTCAGCAAGGCTGAAGCAAAAAAACTTTTATTTTGGTTCACAATCAAAGTTTAGTCTAAAGTAATAGCTTTTTTTGTGAACGGCTTAAGTTTTCGGTTGGCTTTTTTGTAAGCTATTTTGTCTTAACTCTTTGGACTTTTTTTGTTTGTTGTTTTTCGTCTTTTTGTCGTTTTTTTACTTTTTTGTTTTTGTTGGTCTTGTCAGGTCTTTTTTTGTTCGTTTTTTTGTTGGTTTAAAAGCCCGAGGTTTTAAGTCTTTTTTTTGTAGGATTGGAATGTTTTAAGTTGTTTTAAGGCTTTATTGTCTTTTTTAGTGTGTTTAAGTCGTGAGCCTTTGTTGTTGGTTTTTTATTTGTAAGCGGTCTAATTTTTGTCATGAGTTTTTTTGAATTGTTTTTGCTTTTGTATTATTCTCATCAGCCAACCGAAAAAGCCACTGTGCCAAAAATATTATCTCCAATAATTAGGGGCTTCTTCTGTTATTGTCACATCGTGCGGATGGGACTCTTTCAACCCAGCTTGGGTTATCTTCACAAGCCTTGCTTTTTTTCTCAATTCGTCTATGTTTTTGCACCGTGCCAAGCCCATGCCGCTTCTTAATCCACCTAATAACTGGTAAACCACTTCAGAAATCTTTCCCTTGTAAGGTACTACGCCTTCTATGCCTTCAGGCACAAACTTTTTTTCTTCTTCAAGGTGCCCTTGGAAGTATCTTTCTTTTGAGCCTAAAACCATTGCGCCGACAGACCCCATACCCCTATATTGTTTATATTTCCTATTTCCCAAGTAAACATTTTTTCCCGGAGTTTCTTCACAACCTGCAAACAACGAACCTATCATTACTGCGCTTGCGCCAGCCGCAAGGGCTTTAGTTATGTCCCCTGAATACTTTATTCCGCCGTCTGCAATAACAGGAACATCGCCTGCGCCTTTGCAAGCTTCAAGTATCGCGCTTATTTGCGGTACGCCAACGCCTGCAACTACTCTTGTAGTGCAGATGCTTCCAGGCCCTATGCCTACTTTGATGCCGTCAGCTCCTGCCTTGACCAAGTCTTATGCCCCTTCTGCAGTAGCCACGTTTCCAGCTATTATTTCAATGTCAAAACTTTTTTTGTACCTCTTTATAGCTTCAAGGACGTTCTTGGAGTGTCCATGCGAAGTATCAACAACTATTACATCTACTTCTTTTTCAAGAAGTGCTTTTATCCTTATGTCATCGTGAGGCCCTACTGCTGCTCCAACCATGAGTCTGCCTCTTTTGTCTTTTACTGCGTTTGGATGCTTTTTTGTATTTTGAATGTCTGCAATTGTAATGAGTCCTTTTAACTTTCCTTCTTTGTCAATTATAGGTAATTTTTCAATCCTGTTTTTATGTAAAATGTTTTTTGCCTCTTCATCAGATATTGGTTTGTCTATGGTTATTAGGTCTTTTATTGGTGTCATTATTTCGCTTACAGGTTTGAAAGGGTTATCTTCAAAAATCATGTCTCTGTTAGTCACCAAGCCTACCAGCTTTTCGTTTTCAACTACAGGAAAACTGTTTATGCCAAATTCCTTCCTTAAAGCATGAATCCTTGAAAGATTGTCCTTGGAAGAAACTGTAATAGGGTTGTTTATTATGAAAAACTCAGCCCTCTTGACCTTCTCCACCTCAAAAGCCTGTTTTTCAGGACTCAGGTTTTTGTGTATTACGCCCAAGCCACCTTCCCTTGCCAAAGAAATAGCAGTGGCGTGCTCAGTAACAGTATCCATGGCAGCGCTCAACAAAGGAACGTTTATGTATATTTTACTAGTTATTTTTGTCTTAAGAGAAACCTCTTTTGGCAAAAACTCAGATTTGGCAGGAACAATCAGAACATCGTCAAAAGTAAGAGCTTTTTCCTTTAGTATCTTATCTTTTACCATAAAACAATACGCATTAAAAACTTTAAAATTGTTGCGGTCAAGTCAAAAAACAGACAACAAAAGAAAACTAAAGCCTAAAAGACATACTAGCTTGCTCTGCAGAAATAGAAGTGTGTTATTTGCTTTTTTGGAGCGCTGATTGTAAATTCCTGCTTGAATTGGAACCTAAAAAAGGCTTTTATTTTGGAAGACTAAATGCTTTAGTGATCTTTTAAGTTGTTTTTTTGTAAGTTTTTGCCTAAGT
>JBBISX010000102.1:0-3147 GCA_037441005.1 Candidatus Iainarchaeum sp. | reverse complement strand
GAGCCTTTTCTTAGCCGAATCCTCTTTTCTTTTCAACACCCTGGCGCTAACTACTATTTCAGAGTCAACGCTATAGCCTATGAGCATGAGCAGGGCAGGAATAGTGGTTAAATTCAAGTTTATTACAAACAAAGACATCAAAGCCAAAGAGCCCAAAATATTGAAAATCGCGGCAGCTATTATCGTGCCTGCGGTAAGCAATTCCTTAAAATACAATATTATTACTATTGAAAGCAAAAAAAATCCCAAAAACAAGGCGTACAAAGAAGCGTTGTAAAACTCTTTGCCTAGAGTAGGCCCTACTTCGCTTTTCTGATACCTTAGCTCAGAATCCAAAGAATAGGTGTCTTTTATCAACTGCTGTAAATCTGAATCAAACTTTTTTTCAGCGTTTGTAAAAAGTGTGAACGCATAATCGTACAATTCTCTTTCTGAAGAAAAGTCTGGTTCGTACTTCTCGCCTAAAAAAGAAGAAGAATAAGTTATTGACTCTAACGAAAGCCTTCTTGACTCGCCCGGGTTTGAAACAAGGTTTTGCCTTGCGGCATCAAGCGCATTTCTGGCCTTGGCTAAAGTGCCTTCTTCGGAAAATTGTATGAAAAGCCCGTTTCCTCCAGGGCCTTGAATCGAAACCACTTGCAAATCCGAAAGCGAATACTTCTCATTAAGCTTTGAAATAATGAGTTTAGGGTCAAAGGAAACATCAGCCCTTACTATTATGTTAGTGCCGCCTTTCAGGTCAGTTCCAAGCTTCAGGCCCGGGTAAAAGAAAATGAGGAACAAAAAAACCACTAACAAGAACAAAGGCACATAAACATAGTTACGGTAATTCTTGTCGTAAAATTCCATGAAACCACTTCAATGAAAAAGGGCAAGAAACATTTAAATAACAAAAGGCATAAAAAACAGTTAATAGCTCAAAAAAAGGCTTTAGGGCTCTCAATGGCTAAGGAGCGATTCTTTGTTTTTGTATTGTGCTGCACGATCATATTAACCAAAAAAAAACATAGGCCATTGTTTGACCTTTCAGGCTTCAGGCGATTAAGGCAACTTTGTTGTCGATTTTTTTGTAAGACTGGCTTGTTTTAAGCTAACAGAAAAAATCCAAGGATCTTTAATTTTTTGAGTTATACGCAGTGTGAGTTTGCCGGCAAGCCAGAGAAGGCTTCGGGTTGTTTTGTGCCAATGATGTATATATATTATAAATAGAAAATTGCCAATTATAGCAAGTATAAATTCGTCAATATAAAACAATCACTAAAACAATCATAAAAAACCATAAATCCTGTCTTTTTTTCCTTTTCAGGCTTTTGAGTCCTTGAATTTTGCTTTGCTTTTGTTTTTGGAAATTCAACTGCTTAAGACGCCTTAGTCCTTTATCGTGTTTTTTGTTTTGCCGTATTTTTCGGATTTTCAGCAGAACATAAAAACATCAAAAAGCAACAGGGCGTGTTTTGCAGTAAAAAATGCAAATTTAAGCTTAAGCCTGTTCAAACCTATTAAAACCACAGTGACTCTAATGCACAAGGCTTTTTTTCCAAAGGCAAAAGAAATAATATCCTCTGCTTTTTCAGTGTCCAGAAAAACATTCGTTTCAAAAAAGAAAAGACAAAAAAAAGAAATGGAAAAGGCTTTGGCTTACGCTAAAACAAAAAACTTTTGCGATTATGTGCATGAAAAGCTGAAGGAAGCCTCTAAACAACTCCCCAAAATTAATAATGAAAACCGCTTCTATGTTGAGTTAATGGCCTTGATAGTTGACTTAGGAAAGGTAAAAGAATGCCTTGCCAAAGCCAATTATTCTGCTGAAATAGTGAGAAAAATAAGGTTGGAGGCAACTGAAAAAATATACAAGGCGAAAAACACAAACGAAGTGGCAAAAGCCAAAAAAATGGCAGAAGCGAGGGTTTGCTCAGTAGTGAAAAAACTAAGCCCTTGCCTTGACTTTCTGAGAGTGGAAGCTAAAAAGCTTGAAGAATTGCCTGAAATAGATTTTAACGCAAAAACGGTTGTGTTGGCAGGAAGCCCTAATGTTGGAAAAAGCACTTTATTAAAAAGGCTTACAGGAGCAAGCCCTGAAATAGCGCCTTACAAATTCACCACTAAAAGCCTCAACTTGGGGTACTACGAATGGAAATACGAAAAGGTACAAGTCATTGACACGCCGGGACTCCTTGAAAGGTCACAGCACAACAAAACGGAGTTGAAAACACTGAACGCAATAAAGAGGCTTTCTGACTTGGTGCTTTTCGTGGTTGACCCAAGCGAAACTTGCGGGGAAAAAATAGAAACGCAACAAGCTTTGCTTAATGCTCTCACCAACATATTCAAGGAAAAAAAGTTTTTGGCAGTATTAAACAAAACAGACATAAGCACGGAAGAACAAATAAAAGTAGCAAAAAAGCTCTTTGAAAGACAAAAAGCAATCTTGATAAAAGAAAATGAAGAAAGCATGGAAAATCTTAAACAGGCTTTATGGGAAGAAACCAATCCTGAATAAAAAAGCAAAACACGAAAAGGCTAAGTCAAACAGTAGGCAATGAAAGTAAATCATGTTGGAATATTGCCGACTATTAAGTCTTAAGCCTTTGTTGTTGATTTTTTGGAAAACCAACAAATCAAAAAAATAAAAAAAATAGTGGGGCTTAAAGCCCCAAAAAAACAATCCGAAAACCTTCCAACTAGTTAGGAGACGCTGAAGGATTTGGAGTCGGAGAAGGCGTCACACTAGGACTGTTTTTAGGAGTAGTCCTTATTATGAAATCAGGAGCTACTGAAGGAGTCGGACTTGGAGATGGCGTAACGTTAACCGGAAATACTGAATTAATCCCTAGTATAACGGCCTGTGTGCCATCTTCTAAAGTCATTATTTGCGGGAAGTCCTTCATGTAAAGCTCTGACCCCAATACTATAGTTTTTTTATTGAACTCTTTCTTGAGGTCTGTTTCCGGACCCGCGATTACTTCATTAATTACTTTATTATTTGCAGGGTCTTTTAGGGAAAACTTTAATTTTGAATCGTCGCCTTTAACGGGATCTACTTGCAAACTCAAAACCCTATTCGAGTAATTCCCCGCACCGACTAATTCGCCTTGTAAAAGTATTGGGACAATGAACCCTGTTTGCATTTTAAATAATTTATTGCCT
>JBBISX010000101.1:0-3210 GCA_037441005.1 Candidatus Iainarchaeum sp. | reverse complement strand
CTTATAAACTAAGTCTTTGAATAAGAACTCAAAAAGATTTTATCAGGCAAAAAACCAACGCCTAATGCCTTTAAGCCTTTTTATTTTGACAAATCAACGGCAGAAACGCATTGAGCCATTCCAAGCCTTTGTCGCGAGTTTTTTTCTAAGGCCCAACCGTCTAAAGCCACCTTGCCATAAGCCATGTTTCCAAAGTTTCCAAACTGCCAGAAATATAAAAATTAAGAATCAACCCTATAGAACTCACAAATTCTTCAACTTCAAAAAACAACCCTCGCAAACCCATTTCTCTTTGAAATCAACGCCATTCTCAGAAGAATCTCCGCAAAAAATACACACCCTGCCTTTTTTCTGACTAACCCTTTGTGCCCAAACATACAAAGTATCCCAATCAAGCCACTCAGGCAAAACAAGCTCGTTCAAAACAGACTTGTCATTTTGCTGAATCCTTACCACAGCAGAAGGAGGCACAATCCTCACAAGCCCATCCAAAAACTTGACCCTGTCAGCATGTCCACCCTTAATAAGCCTAAACCTAATCTCTTCCCACTTATCCATCAAAAACAAAAACAAAAAACCATAATAAATACTTTCGCATTACTCGCCAAAGGAACTGGCTAGAATTTATATTGATTGATAAAAGAAATACTAAAAAGACAGAAAACCGAAATTTTTTTAATGCTGCCAACCCAAACATAAACCCACAACGCGTTTACACGTTTTTTCTGATTTTGGCTTCGTTAAAAGCTATTTTTGACTTTTCGTTTATTATCCGCCTAATATTCAAACTCACTTTATTAACCAACCAAAGAAAACACTCAACGAAAAGAACAAATAAAACTTCGCACAAAAATACAAATGATAAAAATGCCAAACCTAACCCTAGAACAATCCCTAAACCTAATATCAAAAAACGGAATAAAAACAGTACACACAGAATACGCCTCAACAAAAAACTAACTCGCAAAAGCCTGCGAAAAAACCGGATTTCCAATAGCAATGAAAGTCATATCAAACCAAGCAATCCACAAAACCGAACACGGCGGAGTAGCAATCAACATACAAAACAAAAAAGAAGCCGAAAAAACATTCACAAAAATGCAAAAAATAAAAGGATTCGAAAAAGTAGCAATACAAAAAATGCTCAAAGGCACAGAACTCATAATAGGAGCAAAAAGAGACATACAATTCGGACCAACAGTGCTAGTAGGACTCGGCGGAATATACGTTGAAATCCTACAAGACTACACAATAGGAATATGCCCGCTGACAGACAAAGACGCAACAGAAATGCTCAAACAACTAAAAACATACAAAATACTAACAGGCGCAAGAACAAAAAAACCAGTAAACCTAAAAGAAATAAAAAAAATAATCCTCAAAACAGCAGAAATAATGGAAAAAAACCCAAAAATACAAGAAATAGACCTCAACCCAATAATAGCAAACAAAAAAGAAGCAACCGCAGTAGACGCAAGAGTGGTAGTGGAATAATGTTAAAATGGATTAATTTTACAAAAGGCCAAAGAACAATTATTTTTAAATTCTATTAAAGAGTAATTTTTATTTACTCTATGGTAAAAGACTTAAACTTTTTTACATATTTTTTTACATATCGGACAGATAAGTTCAATACTAAAAAAAAGATAATTCATTTGTTAAGTATTGAATGGCCACTAAAAGCAAAACAGGTATTTATTAGATTAAAACGTTACTATGATGTCAAAACTTCATACCAAGCTGTTTTTAAGTTATTAAAAGAGTTAGAGAAAGAAAATGTTTTGTTATGCAAAAATTTAGAATATATGCTGAACATTGAGTGGTTAAAAAACACTAAAAAAGTTTTGGAGTCAGTAGAAAACAATTATAAAAAAAGAAAGCATTTGGTAGTGGCGAAAAATTATGATGCGCCTTTAAAATTCGAATTTGACAGTTTTACTGATCTATGTTTATCTATTGTTGAACTACTAAGTTCAAAACAACTTTCTAATGGTTCTACAGACAACTCTTTTGTTTGTGTTTTAGAGTATGGTTGGTGGTCATTCAATTTTAAGTTTGAACATATTGATATTTTACGAAAAATGGTTTTGGAAAATCCAGGTGCAAAAAATATAATCAGGAAAAAAACAAAATTTGGAAAATGGATCAGAGAACAATATAATAAAATAGGAGGTGTTTCAGCACCATTAGGAACAAATTTTGATATAAATGAAGATATATTTATACAAGGAAATTTTATTGTTGAAGTAAAGTTTAGCGATGAATCTAGGGCTTTTATTGAAAGTTGTTATAACGAATGGTCAAATGTTGAAGACGCATTTAGAGATTTGTCTCTTGCTGAAGAACCAAAAATAAAAGCAACTGTAACAATAAGTAAGAATCCTGAATTAGCAAGATTATTAAGAAAGCAAATAGAAGCTGTTTTTATTAGTAAAAAAGTTTAATTTTTTCCCAATTTTTTTCTATTATTACGGGATTGTTTTTTAGAGAACTAATAAGTTTTTTATTTTTCCCTACCACAAAACTTTGTTTAGATTTATTTAATAGCAGTAAATCGTCTAAAGAATCGCCAAAACATATGCACTCTTTTCTAGGGTTTTTTATTTTGAATTTTTTATAACTTTTTAATTTGAATTTATTTGGTGTAGTTATTTTTTGCTGTATTTTTCCACTAAAATATAATTTGTTTGATTTTTTATAAGTTAGAAATTTTATACACATATAATTTGCAAAATTAAATTTTTTACTTACTTCTTTAGCTATCTCTTCTGAAGTTAGACTTACTAAGTAGCATTTAATTTTTTTATTTTTTAATATTTTTAAAGTCTTTCTAAAATTTAAAGGCACTCTCTTAATTTTTTTTTTAAGTGGTAGATAGAATTCTTTTACTGGCTGATTTTTAAGAAATTCTAAAAAAAACTTCAAGCTTTTTTCGAATCTGTTTTTCTTTAGGTTTTTATAAGATTTTTTTAGAAGACTTAGTTTTTGTTTTTTATCATTCGTCCTAATTTTTTTGCATATTCTGCTGCTAATTCATAAATTGATATGCCTGGATATATAGTTTTATCAAAATCAAATATCGCATATTTTAAACTTTTTTCGTTATTTGCAAAAAATTTTTCCAGGAAATTTCTTGCTAACATTAATCATCAACTCAAACTTCCTTTTCCAATTTTTATTTTCAATGATAGACCCTATATGTATTCCATC
>JBBISX010000100.1:0-3262 GCA_037441005.1 Candidatus Iainarchaeum sp. | reverse complement strand
TCACGACACTCACAAGCCATGGATCAACAAACCGCAGCTAATCTGCAAGACAAACATAACCGCCGACTAAAACTACCATATCTATCTCCACATATAAGTGGACAATGACGACAAGGAGAACTACAACTAACAGAGCCTGTGATGTCAGAGTCTTTTGTAAGTCTCATGAATTGGGCCGACCAATACAGAAAATTAAAGATAAGGACTAATGCTGACACGCCCAACGATTCAAGAATAGCAAGAAACTTCGGTGCTGAAGGCACAGGGCTTTGCAGAACCGAGCATATGTTCTTTGAAGGTGAAAGAATAAATGCAGTAAGGGAAATGATATTCTCGCAAACTGAAGCTGAAAGAAGAAAAGCCTTGGCAAAGCTTTTGCCTTACCAAAAAACCGACTTTGAAGGAATATTCAGGGCAATGGATGGATTGCCTGTAATAATAAGGCTCCTTGACCCGCCCCTGCATGAATTTTTGCCTAAAGAAGAAAAAGAAATGGAAGAGCTTGCAAAAGAAATGGGAGTATCGTTAAAAAAGGTAAAAGAAATAGCTTCAGCGTTGCATGAATTTAATCCAATGCTAGGACACAGAGGTTGCAGGGTTGGAATAACATACCGTTTAATAACTGAGATGCAAGCAACCGCAATATTTGAAGCCGCTCTAAAGGTCAAAGAGGAAGGTGTAATACCATTGCCTGAAATAGAAGTCCCTCTAGTAGGAAACATCAAGGAATACCAGCACCAAAAAAACATAATAAAAAAGGTTGCTGAAAAGATAGGCGCGGAAGGAAAAATAAAGTACAAAATAGGCACTATGATAGAAGTGCAAAGAGGTTGACTTCATGTCCTTTGGAACCAACGACCTTACACAAACCACTTTAGGGTTTTCAAGAGACGACGCTGGCAAGTTCATTAAAGACTATTTAGAAAAAGACATACTGGAAAAAGACCCTTTCACAACAATAGACAAAAATGGAGTAGGGGAACTAATGAAAATGTGCGTACAACAAGCAAAAAAAATAAAGAAAATTGAAATAGGCATTTGCGGCGAACACGGAGGAGACCCGGAATCAATAGATTTTTGCCATTCAATAGGCCTTGACAATGTCTCATGCTCGCCTTACAGAGTTCCTATAGCAAGGCTTGCAGCTGCCCAAGCCGCGATAAAAGAAAAAAGGCTCAAGAAAAAAAGTTAAGCAGTGAAGAAAAAAAGTTTTTCAAAGAATCAAACAAGCTAAAAAAGAAACCAACGACTGAGGCAGCCATAGAAGCGGCTTTGCCTTCGTTGCTTAACCCAACAAACTTTATTTCGCCAGAATTAAAAGCGCTTAAAAAGGATGAAAAAGGATCCTTGGAAAAAACTATTCTTTCAACCACTTTTGAACTAGTGCTTAATTCTGCGTCAGCATCACTCAATTTTCCCAAAAAAACATTACTGATTTTTTTGCCTGAAAAAACCACGCCGTAAGACTTTACCGAACCGTCTTCGGAAGAGACAAAAACATTTATTCTTTTGTTTTCAAAAAGCAACAAAACCTCGGAAGAAACAAAGTCGATGTTTGAGTTTGCATAATCTATTACTTTTTGGTCAAGAGAACCGTCAGAAAACAAAAAATCGTAGTCAGAAACATTAAAAGCAAAAGCGGGGGAGAAAAAAAAGCAAAATAAAAAAAACAAAAAACCAAAGCGCATGAGCATGATATTAAAAAAAACAAGTAAAAAATAAAAGACTAACAGAAAAGACAAAAAGTCAAATAATCAAAAATAAAAAAAACAGAAAAAAACCAAGTAGAGATTTACCAAAAAGTGGAAAGGCCAAAAATTCAGCCAAATCAATTTAAAACTCGATTATCAAAAACAAACAATAAAACAATAATCGTCAATTGTCAAAATTTAAATTGACGAATGCCTAAAGGTTTTTATACTTCTCAGTACATAAAAGAATTGATGAATAAAAAAAGCAAAGAGGAAATAATAAAGACCGGCCTGGCGAAAATGAAAACAAGGATTAAAATAGTGCAAGAATACTTGAAAACAAAAAAAAACACAGCTTAAAATTGATAACTTAAGAAAAGGCGATTCCTTGAAAAACTCAAAAATAACAAAGTTTTACGAAAAAAGCCTTGACGAAAGGCTCGAAGCAATAAAAGAATTCGCAGAAATCAATGAAGAGGAAATAACGGAACTAAAAAAATATGGCGCGCTTGACTTTGAGACTGCAAATAGAATGATTGAAAACGTGTATTCTACCTTTCCGCTTCCTTTAGGCATAGCAACGAATTTTGTTATAAACGGAAAGCACTACTTAATACCTTTTGCAATAGAAGAGCCAAGCGTTGTTGCGGCTGCAAGCAACGGAGCAAAGCTGAGCTCTGGCTTTGTAGCAAACTCTACTGAGCCGATAATGATAGGGCAAATACAATTAGTCAATGTAAAAAGCCCTAAAGAAACAATCCAAAAAATATTGCAGGCTGAAAAATACCTAATAGACAAAGCAAACGAAGGAGACTCCACACTAGTCAAGCTTGGCGGCGGGGCAAAAAAAATAGAAGCAAAAGAAATCAAAACCAATAGAGGAAGAATGGTGATTTTATACCTTTACGTTGATGTCAGGGACGCCATGGGAGCAAACGCGACAAACACCATGTGCGAAAGAATTTCAAAAGAAATAGAAAATATAACGCAAGCTGAGACAAGGCTCAAAATAATAAGCAACCTTGCAACAAAAAGAATAGCGAGAGCAAAAGCTGTTTGGAAAAAAGGAGACCTTGGAGAAGACGCGGCTAAGAGACTAGGACTTGAAATAAACGAAAAGAAAAAAGAGGAACTAGGAAAAAAAGTCATAAGCAATATGTTAGATGCTTACGAATTCGCAGCTAATGATGAATACAGGGCTTGCACTCACAACAAAGGCATAATGAACGGAATAGATGCAGTTGTAATTGCGACTGGAAACGACTTCAGGGCTGTTGAAGCAGGGGCTCACGCTTATGCCTGCAGAAGCGGAAGATACGAGCCGCTGACTAAATACCATGAAAATGAAAACGGAGACTTGGAAGGAGAAATAGAGTTGCCTATTGCAGTAGGCCTTGTCGGAGGGGCAACAAAAACACATCCAATAGCAAAAATAAACGTGAAAATACTCGGAATAAAATCAGCAAATGAGTTGGCTGAAGTTATTGCTTCAGTAGGATTAGCACAAAACTTTGCCGCACTCCGTGCACTTTCAAACGAAGGAATACAAAAAGGGCACATGAAACTGCACG
>JBBISX010000099.1:0-3296 GCA_037441005.1 Candidatus Iainarchaeum sp. | reverse complement strand
CCTTTCTTTCCTGTCCTTAGCCTTATTTCTTTTTCTTCTCCAAGCTGTTCTCTTTTTGCTATAAGGAACAAGTATTTTGCAGTTTCTTCAAAACCTGTTGTTTGAATTATGGGGACCCTATAGTTCAAGGCTATGGAAGCCAAAGCGCCTCTTATGGAATTTTCGTGAAAGTTTCTTTCAGTGAAGAGTTCGCTATAGTTTCCTTCAAGGATAAGCATTGGGGCAGTATAAGTTGAGGACATCAAAGCCAATTGATTGAATAGCCTTCCGTCAGCAATGGAAGTCAGAAAGTCGCTTATTGTCTTTCTTTCTATTACAACATCGTCACTTAAAACAAAATCTCCTACTTCAAGTTGTTTTATTATTACTTTTATTCCGTAGCTTTGAAGCTCTGGTATTATTCTTGAGGCTTGCTCTCTCGTGTCTGCATAAATTTTGATTTCTTTGTTTTCAAAGTCCGTTATTTTTGTCTGTGCTAAACTTGTTTTTTGCGGAATAGAATTATCGCTTTGGAGCTGTTTCAAGGTATTATACATGTTTCTTTCTTTTGCTATGCCTGAAAAATAAAAAGCCTCATCTCTTGTTTCTTTGGTTATGAGTATAATTACTTTTCCTTCGTTTTTTCTTCCAGTCCTTCCTCTTCTTTGTATCATCCTTATTTCTGAAGGCACGGGCTCGTAGAAAACAACCAATTCAACTTCTGGTATGTCCAGGCCTTCTTCTGCAACGCTTGAAGCCAGAATGCAGTTATAATGCCCTTCCTTAAAGTCTTTTATTATTTGAGCCTGTTCTTTTTGTGAAAGGCCTTTATCTTCGCCTTTAGTGGCTTGCCCCACGAACCTTTTTACCTTTATGCCTTCTAATTTTGACAAGTACTCTTCCAAAGCTATTATGTTATCTCTGTAATGGTTGAACACTATTATTCTGCTGTTCGGGTTTTCCATTAGTTGTCTTGTTACTATGGACTTCACCGCCTCTATTTTCGGGTGCGTTAGTTTTTCTTGGGCTGCTTTTTTTGCCAATTCAAAAGCCTGTTTTATTCTTTCGTCAGACGCCAGAGCCCTCAAGCTTTTTGTTGAACCGTGCCTGCCAGATTCCAAAAAAAGCTTCTCAAAATAAGATACAAGAGTTTCCATTCCTTGTGTTTCCAACAATTCTTCAGCGTGTGAAATTTTGAGCAGTGCGGCCAGTTTCATGGATGCGCCGTAAAGCGAAGGCATTTGTTTTCCTTTAAGCAATATTTCTCTTCTCACCTGTGCCTGCATTGCAAGGATGTCTTTTTTTGAAAAATATTTTTTTCCAATTCCTATGCCAATTTTTTTCAAAGACTCTAACTGTTCGTTCTGAAAAGACCTGAGAAGTTTTTTAATTGCCAAAAATTTTTCAGGAAGAGAGACCCTCACCCAGCTTACCTTTACTTGATTCACATAATCTTTCACGTCTTCGTCTTTTGCGGTCTTGATTTCTACATTTTTTATGAAAAGGTTTCTGCAAATGCTCTGTATTTTTTCATTGTCAGAGCCCGGAGAAGCAGTCAAGGCTAATATAAGATGCTCTTTGTTTTGCTCTACATATTTTTCAGCTATGAAGACATAGCTGTAGTTTCCTATTGCTTTATGCGCCTCGTCAAAAACCAGCAATCCAAAATCCTTGAGTGATATGTCCATTGAATATATGTCGTTTTGTATTGCTTGAGGCGTGGCGCATACGACATCGCAATTTTCAAAAATTGTCTTTCTTTTTTCTTTTTGTATAACCCCTGTAATAGCGCAGATCTTGTCTTCGCTTATTTGCAGAAATTTCTTGAAAGACTCGGCATGCTGTAAGACAAGAGGCTTAGTAGGCGCGAGAAAAATAATTTTTTTTCCTTTTTGCAGTATTTCAGCAGAGACAAGTATTGCTATTATCGTTTTTCCGAGCGCAGTAGGTGCAACAACCAAAGTGTTGCCTTTTTCAAGGCACCTTGCCGCAAGTACCTCTTGGTATAGCTTTGCCTCTATTGTTTCTGGTTTTATCATCGGATGACTTATGAATTTTTCCATAAAATCCGTGTGTGCAAAATTAATTAATAAACCCAACCATGCCTTTTTTCCAGTGTAGTTTTTTGATTCTTCCTGTTGTTGGTTTTTCAGTATGCGTTTTTGCGGTCTGGCTTAATTTTGTTTTTTTCGGCTTTTATTGGCTGGAGGGCTTTTTAAGGCTTTTTTCTTGTCTTTTTCTTGTGTTTTTGTTTTTTGAGTAGCGGTTGTTCGGATTTTTTTAGCAAGGCTCTCGCGTCTCTTTTTATGTTTTTTTCATTTCTTGCAAAATTTTTTCAACGATTGCTTTTGAATCCATACCGTATTTTCTCAACAAGTCTTTTGCGCTACCTGATTCTGCAAACGAATTTTTCAAGCCAAGCCTTATGAGTTTGGTATCTATTTTCTTTTCAGCTATTATTTCAGCAACAGTTCCTCCGAGGCCTTCTACTACTCCGTCTTCTAAAGTCAAGGTAACTGGTTTTTTAGCTTCTTTTTCCACCGACTTTTCGTCTATCGGCTTTATTGATGAACAATTCAGGACAGAGACGCTATAACCTATTTTCTTTAGTTCGTCCGAAGCCTTAATGCCTTCTGTTATTATTGGTCCGCAAGAAATTATCGTTGCGTCTTTTCCTTCTTTAACCAAGTCTGCTTTTCCGAACTCGAATTCCTTATTTTTGTCATAAATTATTTCAGTTTTTTCCCTGCATGTTCTCATATACTTTGGTCCTTTTTCTTCGTACATTTTTAAAGTGCAAGAGAATGCTTCGTAATAGTCAGCAGGGTTGCAAACCTTTATGCTGGGAATGCATTTCATTACAGCCAAATCAAATATTGACTGGCCTGTAGGCCCGTCTTGGCCTGTCATTATACCACCATGGCTGCCCACTAGCTTGACATTTGTTTCAGAATAAGCCACGCTGACTTTTATTTGGTCCAAAGCCCTGTTTATAAGAAAGCTCGCAAAAGAACTCACGAAAGGGCCTTTGCCTGATCTTGCCAGACCTGCAGCCATTGACACCATGTCGGCTTCAGATATGCCTATATACTTGAACCTTTCTGGAAATTTCTTCCCGAAAACAATTGACTTGGTGCTCTTTGCCAAGTCTGCATCCAAAGCCACTATTTCTTTATGGTTTTCTCCAAGAAAGGCCAAAGCATCGCCGTAAGCATCTCTAGTAGCTACTATATCGCCGCTATTATACTCTTGCATATTCAATCTCCTATATTGCCCTTACGAAATCTTCCTCGCTCCAGCCTTTTCCATGCCAAGCA
>JBBISX010000098.1:2389-3314 GCA_037441005.1 Candidatus Iainarchaeum sp. | reverse complement strand
CCTTTGCGATTTATCCAAAGGCATTTTTATTTTTTAGCTAACAACCATGACTCTGAATTATTAGTTTGAAATTTAATTAGGAGTTGAATTTTTTACCGTGTATTTTTTGTTTTTCCAGGTCCTTATTCGATTTTTAATCTTTGAACTTTCATGTTTTGGCAAGGTTTTGGTTTGAAAAAAAAAGTTAATTATTTTTTAGTGCGGAACCGGATCCAGCACAGACCCTTAGCAGTTTCTCTTTCGCGAGTAAGCCTGATCCCAGTTCCGCATTCCGTTGGGTCTATAGCTTCACCCAATTTTATAGTATTCATTCTTATATAAAGTTTTTTTGGTTGAGGAGACTTTTTGGCCTTTTGGTTCCTTTTAGTGTTTTTTAGGCTTTTCTTATTCGGATAATTTTTTAACAATTCTGCAAAAACTTTTTTTAGGTGCTCTTTTGCTTGCAAAGCTAAGGCAAAAAATAAAGCCTTTTGTAAAAAAAGTTGCTCGGGTTTTTGCTTACCTAAAAATAAACCCAAACTTATTCAGTTTTATGGCAGTTCCTTTTGCAGTCGCATGCGCTTTTTTTGTTGTACAAAAGGATTTTATGCCGGCTTTTTTATTCGGCCTAATTTCGGTTTCAGTTGACTTGTTTGACGGAGCTGTAGCAAGGCTGCAGGGCAAAGACTCTCTTTTTGGAAATTACTTTGAAACAATGATTGATAAAGTGGTTGAAGTAGTGCTCTTCCTTGGTTGTTCTTTTCTGTATCCTCTTGCTTCTGCCTTTGCTTTGGGCTTCTCTATGCTAGTGAGTTATGCAAAGCCGAGGGTTGCTTTGGTCATAATAACAGACAATAGGGATTGGCCTGGCATAGGGGAACATTCTGAAAGAATGGCTTTGCTAATGCTTGGGCTTTTATTCTCCTCTTTTGGTGTTAATTTTGGG
>JBBISX010000098.1:0-2379 GCA_037441005.1 Candidatus Iainarchaeum sp. | reverse complement strand
TTTTTTCGCTTTAGAATTTTTTCTCTGGGCAATAGCATTAGTTTCTTTCGTAGGCTTAGTGCAGAGGATTATTTTTGCAAAACAGCTCATACAAGAGGCTGAAAGAAAAGGCAATGTACAGCCTTATTTGAAAAAAAAATAAGTGAAGAGCCTTTTCTTTTATCACTTTTTCATATTTTTTAATATTCTGTTAAGTAGAACTGTTGCTAATGTCAAGCCATGAATTAGAGTATGTTCCTTTGGCTCTGTAAATTCATAATTTTGGAAACTACTAGACAACCTTGTTAAATTTTTTAAAGCTTGTTCAATTTTGGTTCTTTCTAATTTGTTGAAAGTACTAATCAAATAATCAGGGGCTCTGAATTGTTTGTCAAGAAAAATTTTTTCAGCATCTCCAGAGTTAAACAAGCGCTTTATAGATAGAAAAACTTCTTTTTTATGTTTTGGAACCAGAAAAGGCACTACTACTAATTTAAGCATGTGTTCAGCCATTTTTTTCTTTTGATACTGGAAGTTTATTTCGTCCAATTCTGGCCTTATTCCATTTTCTCCTACACTATAAGGATAATTTTTATGCAAAGCTCGCCAATATCTTGTCGCAGTGCCAAAAAAACTTCTTTTTATGTTCATTATTAAGACCACGCTATATTAGTGTACTAATAGCTCCTAAGCCAATAAAAGAGCCTATCGTAGCTCCTAAGTTAGAAAGCGCAACTGCAAGAATTATGCGCGATACTTGATTTTCTGAAATTTGTTTTAATGACTTTATATCTTGCAAATCTTCAAAGTCTTTTACTTTCGGCGTCCTAACCTTTGCTTCAACATAGCCAACTACAAAGCCTACGGCTATCAAAGGATGCAAAGTAGTCAAAGGAGCAGACAAAAAAGCAGCTATTATTGAATAAGGATGTGCCCTGGCAATTAGTGCTCCTAAAGAAGCAAAAGAACCTGTTATAAGAATCCAATAAAGGCCTGCCTTCAACAAGGATTCGAAGCCGTTATTCAAAAAAATCAGAAAAACCATTGCAATAAAAACCAACGGAATAAAGTAAGGAAAAAAAGTTGAAAGAAAACTTTTTTTGTTTTCTTGCTTTGTCTCTTCAAATTCAAAATTTCCGTTTTGTATTCTCTGCTTGATGCCGTATAAGTGCCCAGCGCCTACCACTGCCAGAATTTTTTTCTCAGGGATACTTATTATTCTCTTTGCTATGTAAGAGTCTCTTTCATCAACAAGAACCTTTTTCATGGCTGGCATTTCCATAGACATTTCATTTATAAGGGTTGTCAGAACATCGGTTTTCTTTAATTCTTCTATTTTTTCTTTGGTTACTTTTTCGCCAAACCCGAAAAAGCCTTCAATTAAAGCCAAAAAAAGTTTCAGTTTTTCAATAAAGCCCATGCTGTGAAAAGCCCTGCTCATTGTAACGTTAACATTCCTGTCAAGCAAATACAGTGGCTTTTGCTTTTCCCATGCTTTTTTCATAGCTGCAAGCATTTCTTCTCCTGGCTTTATACCCATGCTCAAGCCTATTCTTTTCTGTATGCTGGACAAAAGAATAGTCAACAAGAACAAATTAGCCTGTCCTTTTCGGATTATTTCTCCTATGTCAGTGTCCTGCCATTTCTTGCTTTCCAACAACTGCCTTGCCCTAAGCTCGTCCAATTCGACACCAATAGCATCAGGGCTTTCTCTCTCAATAAAATCCAATACTTCAGACACGCTTTCTTCTGAAACATGCGCGGTGCCTAAAAGAATAATTTCCTTTCCTTCATGAAAGATTTTTTCAAAAGGCATACTGAATTTTTATACGAACACTTAAAAATTATAGAGCAATACTAATAATCGGCTTCTTAGAACCGAAAAATTCCAAAAATACAACAAACCAAATTAGACAAAACAAACATACACAAAAAAAACGACTAAAAAAAGCCTAAAGTCTGAAGACAAAAACAAGAGAGCAAAAGAACGACAAACTAAAAAAGTAAAATCAATCCTTCAAAAATCATAAACCCCGCCAAGTCAAAGACATTGTTATGTTTTTCCTTTGACCTCACTAAACAAATTTACATCTAGTTGATAAGGCAAATGTACAAATAATAATAAATATTAGAAAATTGTGGTTAGTTTATGGTTAAAATAAAAGCAGTAAAGGCAAGGCAAGTCTTTGACAGCAGGGCAAACCCAACAATAGAAACAGAGATTGAAACAGAAAGAGGAAATTTTTCAGCAATAGTGCCAAGCGGAGCCTCTACCGGAAAACACGAAGCGCTTGAGCTAAGGGACAATTCTAAAGAGTTTTTTGGCAAAGGAGTGTTAAAAGCAGTAAAAAATGTCAACACAGTTATTTCAAAAAAAATAGTTGGAAAAACTTATCTTTC
>JBBISX010000097.1:0-3328 GCA_037441005.1 Candidatus Iainarchaeum sp. | reverse complement strand
GGTTTTTGTTGTAGAATTGTTGATTAAAGGTGATTTTTTGTTAGGAGAGATAATAATTGCGTTGGACACAAACATGCTCTTAAACATAACGAAATTTAAAGTAGATGTTTTCCTCGAAATAAAAAAACTCTTCGGAAAGGCTTCTTTTTGTATTCCAAGCCCTGTTTTGTCCGAATTAAAGGAATTAAGCACTAATAGGGGCAAAAAAGGCACAGAAGCCCGTATTGCGCTGGATTTGCTTGATAGGAAACAAATTAAAATTGTTTCTTTTAGTAATTTATCTGCAGACGATGCTCTTTTAAAACTCGCGGAGCATTGCATAATAGCCACTAATGATAAAAAATTGATTCGTACTGTGAAAAGTTTAGGTGGCAAGGTCTTATTTTTGAGGCAGAGAAAATTTATTTGTTTGGGATAAAGGTGGTTGGATGTATTCTCAATGCGTTATCAGGGACACTATAAGAGTGCCACCCGTAGAACTTAGTGGCAATATAGAAGAGGTCATAGCAAAACAAGCAAAAGGCGTTTACGAAGGCATGCTGGATGAAGACTTAGGTGTCATAGTTGCTGTAACTGGCGTTAATAATATTGGCGATGGTAGGATAGTGCCAGGAGACGGCGCGGCTTACTACGAAGCAGACATTTCAATAGTCACTTATAAGCCCAAAATACAGGAACTCATAGAAGGCGAAGTCACTGATGTTACCGAGTTCGGGGCTTTCATCAAGACAGGGCCTATAGATGCCCTGATTCATGTAAGCCAAATAATGGACGACTTCATAAACTATGACGCAAAACTTCCCGGCTTTGTTGGAAAAGAATCCAAGAAAAAACTCACGAAAAAAGACATCGTCCTTGCCAGAATAGTCACTGTCAGCCTCAAAGGGACCATTGCAAATTCAAAGGTTGGCTTGACAATGAGGCAAATAGGGCTTGGAAAGCCTGAATGGGCTAAAATCGATTCTAAAAAGAAAAAAGAGAAAGAAAAGGCAAAAGAAAAAGACGGTGAGAAAAAATGAAACAGAACAAGGCATGCAGAAGTTGCAGGTATGTTCTTGAAGAAGGCGGCTACGTTTGTCCAGTCTGCGGTTCAAACCAATTCACTACCTTTTGGAGCGGATACACTGTAATAATCAACGCTGAAAAATCTGAAATAGCAAACAAAATGGGAATAACAAAAAGCGGCAAATACGCGTTAAGGCTAAGCAGGTGAAAACATGGAAATTGAAATAGTTTCAAGAAAAGAAAATATTTTGCTCAACAGGGAAGAAATAGATTTTTTGGCGAAAAACTTTGAAGCAACGCCTTCAAGAAAAGAACTAAGAGAAAAAATAGGGGCTATAGTAAACGCGGACCCGAAAAACCTCGTGGTTGACATTATAAAAAACCCTTTCGGGTACAAGGAAATAAAAGGCAAGGCAAAGGTTTACAAAAACGAAAAAGAACTTGAAAAAACCGAGTTGCCTTACATTGTAAAAAGAAACTTTCCCGAAAAAAAAGAAAACAAAGCAGAAGCTAAAAAATAACCAAAGGTGCTGAAAATGAGCGAGAAAAAAAAGAAAGCTGAGTTATACAAAATCCAAGGGGAAAAACTGACAAGACAAAAAAACTGCCCTAAATGCGGCCCCGGAATTTTCATGGCAGTGCATGAAAAAAGAGCGCACTGCGGCAAATGCGGTTACTCTGAATTTGGCTGAAAGTGTGAACAAACTTCCAAGCCTGCTTAATACTACTACTCAAAAATTAAAAGCAATTGCCAAAAATAAGCACGCATAAAACCAACTAAAAACATTAATTATACAGAGCCTAAGATTTGCAAATGTTTAAATACCACTAAATACTTGCCTAATAAAATATGCATTCAAAAATCAGTTTTCTGTTTCCATTTATATTACTACTTATCTTTTTCTCTGGTTGCACAAGAGAGCTTGACGCTAGCTTGGAAGTTACTGTAATAGACGAAACCGCGAGACCTATAGAAAATGCAACAGTAAGCTTGTTGCAAAACGAAATAACAGAAGCACAACAAAAAACCAACGCGCAAGGACAAGCAAGCTTTTTAATAAAGCCGGGAAGGTACACCATAAAAGCAAAAAAAGACAATGCAGAAACAAGCGTAGAAAAAAACATTATACTGGGAAAGAACTACGCAACACTCGCACTAAAAACACAAGAGCCAAACCCAGTATGCGGAAACGGAAAAGCAGAACAAAACGAAGCCTGCGACGGCACAGACTTCAAAGGAGAAACATGCGCAACAAAAACAAACGGACAAAAACCAAAAGGAAACCTAATCTGTTCATCGGATTGCCAAACAATAGACACAACAAACTGCAGAGAAGACAAAGCAAAACTATGCGAAGAAAAAACAACACTAGATGAAAAAAATCTTATGACTACAATAATACAAAAAGACGGAAAAACAATAAACGCGAAACTAAGCGGAGAAATCATTACAATAAACGATGAAAAAAACTCTTACATCGTTGACCTGGAAAAAACAAAAGAGTTTTCTAAAATCAATCCTGACGCAAGTTTAGAAGAACTGCAAGAAGCAAGCTTAAACGACACCTACATAGTAGAACTTGAAAAACCTCCTCTAATAGAAAAATACACGCAAACATACGAAAAAATAATAAAAGACATCCTACAACAAAAAACAGCGCTTGGAATAAAAAATATCCCAAAAATTACAGAAACAGAAATAAACAACGCAATAAAAACCGCAAAAGAAATCACAAGACTATACAAAACAGAAATTGAAAATGAACAAAACAAAATAATAAGAGAAGTAATAAGGTATGGACAACCAAACTACCAATTCAAAAACACTTTCAACGGATTCAGCATAAAAATAGACCCAAAAACACAAAAAGAATTCATTGAAACACTACTAGCAAATAAATCAGTAAAAAGAATTTACCCGAACTTTAAAGTACAAGCTTTGTTAAACGAAAGCGTACCGCAAATAAACGCAAACAGAGCATGGACAGAACTAGGAACAAAAGGAGAAGGAATAAAAATAGGAATAATAGACACAGGCATAGACTACACGCACCCAGACCTAGGAGGATGCTTAGGAACAAACTGCAAAGTAAAAGGAGGCTACGACTTCGTTAACAACGACAACGATCCAATGGACGACAGTGTACACGGAACGCATGTAGCATCAATATCGGCAGGAAAAGGAACACTAAAAGGAGTAGCACCAGAAGCAGAACTATACGCAATAAAAGTACTAAACGAAGATGGGAAGGCGAATATAGAAACAATAGTAAAAGGAATAGAGTGGGCAACAGACCCAAACAACGACGGAGACTACACAGAC
>JBBISX010000096.1:0-3354 GCA_037441005.1 Candidatus Iainarchaeum sp. | reverse complement strand
TGAAGGCGACGAAATATTCATAGATTCTTCAACCCATCCTTTGAAATCAATGGACAGTAGAACATCTAATGCAAAGAGGGTTTTTATAGAAAAAAAATCGGATTTCTTTAGTCTAAATGCTTCGCCGAAAACAAGAGGCGTTGTTTTGTCCGTTGAAAAAGCCGGAGAAGGAGCAAAAATGGTTTTTTCGCCATCTTATGCGATGCCAGTGGTTATGAAGGTTTCAGCCGAGAAGGGAAATGACGGGAAAGCGTTTTATTCAATCAACAGTTCCGGCCAAGCAATTGACTCAGGCCTTGTTTCTTCTTATTGGAGCGGAGCTGGAAATTGTCTGGATCCGCAAGGAAGCCTTATACAAAAGTCTTTTGAAGAAAGTCCTGACAGAAGGACTTCTAAAGAAGACCCTTTAATAAATTGGAAAAATTCTTATGCTGTTGACTTTGGCTTGGCTCAATACGAAGGCGAGGCTTATCTTAAGACAATATATTACACTAATGCCAAAGAGACTTTTTCCTTGAAATCAGAAAACGAAAAAGTCTCTTTTATTACTCCTTATTCCTCTGGCAGAGAAGTGCCCCTAAACAACCTCAACAGCAATGCAATAACGAGCATTCAAGACGTTTTCAGGCTTGTTGAGGAAAAGCAAGTGTGTGTATCAGGTTTTGGGAACAAAACGGAGTTCTTTTATAATCCAAAAGCAATATATGAAGTGAACAATAATAAGCTTGGCGACTTTGAAAAAAGCCTTGAAGGTGGTAAGAGTTGTATTGGCTATCAATAATATTCATTTCTTCTTTTTTTGAATTCTTCAACGACTTGAACTTGATAATAAAAATATTCGCGGCAATGATGCTGATAAGCTGGATAAAAAATCATGTCGGCACTGGACTGCTTGGCATAGTCCTCATGGTGTCAATTGGCTTCTTTGTCTTGTTTGACGGCTGGGCATTGTTCGGTCCAATATACGTTCTTTACATGCTTTTGATGTTCGGGATAAGCGGAGTGCTTATAGACTTTTTCTTTATCAGCCAAGGCGGGCCTCCACAAATCAACGACCTTGAAAGCCCAATATCGCACGGCATTGATGTCAGAGAGAAAAGAATGCAAAAACAACACATACAACACATGCCTCACAGGATTATGAGAAGGTGAAAAAATGGAAAAATCTTTGAAAGTGAATGGGGAAAAAGGGCACATTTTAATATTAATACTTGCAGGCATACTGCTGTTGGCGATAATACCAGTAATACTCTCAAGCTTATTTTGGGAAGTTAAAATAGTGGCTCAGATAATAATGATTTTTGCAATATACATGACTGCCAGGGGATTTCTTGGCTCTGGGCCTCTTGTTTTGGTGGTATCCGCGGTCTTGATTTACTTGATGGTTTTCAAGTGGTACGAAATATTTTTGTCTCTTTACGTTCTCCAAACCCTTTTAGGCTTAGGCTTCATTTCAACCATAGTTTGGGGAATAGGAACTCAATTAAGAGGAAAGTAAAAAGCCAGAACAGTGACAAAATTACCAAAAAGTTATTACTGCGGTTATGAAAGCCCGTATAAAAAAATAGGTGGTTGAAAAAGGCGCAAAAAATAAACTTGACATGGAACAGATAAGAAAAAACTTAATAAAAGAACTAAAAAGCAAAACCAACCAGGCAAAAAGATACCAAAAAAAAACAACTACGAAACGCCCAAACAAAGCCGTTTTAGTTTTTCCACTTCTGACACGACTTACTAAATAAGGTTTTTTGATGAACTGAAAAATATTTAAGCTTGCTTTACTTTCTTAATATATGCTTGCTTTTCTTGGCTTTCTTGAAGACCTTTGGGTAGTTCTCGTCTTGTTTATTTTCATTTGGCTTTTTGGTTGGGGGAAAGAAAACCTTGGTTCGCCGGCATTAGCAATATTTTTTGCAATAATTGTTATTTATTTGACTTTTTTCAAATATCCTTTCCTTGTCTGGGTTCTTGTGGGGCTTTTTGTCCTTCAGACTTTCGGAAAGGAATTCATTGCTCAGGTAAATCCTTTCAGCAGAGATGAACTGAGGTAAGGTTAACAAGCAGCTCTGTGTTGCTTTAAATATAGGACTTTTAGGGCTTTTTAATCCATTTGAGGAGGCACCCGAAAATTTGCCGCTTTTTTGGATTATTCAGCAGGCGGCTTAAAATGGCAAAAGCTTAAGTTTTTCTTTTGTTCTTTGTATTTTTTTTATGGTGGTTTTTTGGATACTTTCACTTTTTTGCTTACAATACTTTTTATGTTCATGGCAATACAGTTTGGCCAGACTTGGATAGTGTTGGGGATATTAGTTATAAGCATAATTTCTTCGAAAGAATTTTCTACCATACTAGCCCTCGTTATTTCAACCGTGGTATTATACTTTTTGGTTTATTCTGGCAACATGGAAAATCTTTGGGTGCCTGTGATGTTTGGACTAGTAATAATCGCCATACTTTTGGGAAATAAGACTGAAGAACAACAGGCTTCCGGCGGCTTTGACATGCTAGGGGGTTATGGCGGTTACGGCGGTTTGGGGAGCATAGGATGAATAATGTGCTTTTCCTTGACTTTCAATTCGTGTATTCGCAACTGCCTATTGGCTTTACCGACCAAAGCGTTAGTTTCATTATTTGGTTGATCGTTATTTTTGTGCTTTTTGTTTTTGCAAGCTACTTTCTCTCTTTTGTTTTTTCTTTTTTCAAGGCAATCATAAGCTTCTTTAAAGAGGTTTTTGAAACCGAAAAAGAAACTGTTGGAAAGGCAAAAATCAAGCATGTTTCGGCAAAAAAGTACGCTGAAGAATCTCTTAAAACCATTGGAAAAGAACTTGGAAAAGCGGAAAAAGCGAGAAAGCAAAAGAAGCAACAGCCCAAGCTTGATCTTTCGCTTTCAACTCTTGCAGGAATAGCAGACAGCTTGCTGCAAGGTCTTGGAAAAGTCCTGAAAAAGTGACCCTGAAAATCCAATGCAAAAAGAGAAATAATAGAACAACTTTGAATTTACAACAAAAAAACAAAGACAAAAAAAGACCCGACAAAACCAAAACAAAAAAACCAAGACAATGACTTTAAAACTAATAACAACCACAACGCAAAAAAACAAAAAAAGTCTGACAAGACTTAAAAAAAACAACAACCTAAAAAACAAAAAAAAAGACCAAAAAAAACAAAAAAAACAGCAACCCAAAGACCAACAAAAAAAAACGCAACAAAGACTTAAAGACCCAAAAAAAACCAATATTCAACTAAAAAACAAAACCAAAACAAAAAAAACTAAAGAACAAAAAAAAAGACAACCAAACAAGACCAAAAAAAAAACAAAAACACAACAAAAGACACGACAAAAAAACAAAA
>JBBISX010000095.1:0-3450 GCA_037441005.1 Candidatus Iainarchaeum sp. | reverse complement strand
GAAAAGAGACAAACGATTTGATTTCGAGTTTGTGTAGTAGTTGTTATTTAAAGCATCATTCCTTGTTTGATTTTCCTGATAAAATTCAAATGTTTGTTGATAAAAAAACCGGGAAATTTCGTTTTGGCAGGTTTTGGCTTTACCCTGAAGAATCTATAATTTATTCTTTCCTAAAGGAAAAAGTGGAAAATGCTTTGTCGCAAAAGAAGCTTCCTCTTTCGAATTTCAATGTTGAGTTGAAGTATTTTGAAAAGAAGATTGTTTGTAGCTTGACTTTTGAAACTGTTTTGGAAAAAGTTCCTTTGTTGGTTTCAAGGCAAGTTGAACTTATCTTGAATTCTACTATCTCTGATTCTTCTATGAAGCTTAGCTCTTATTACCACGAGGCAATTATTCAAATTCGTTTTTTTGAAAAGCATACAAAGGCACAAGAAAAGGAAAAGTTGCACGAATTGCTTTCTGTTTTGCGTACATACAAGAGCAAAGATGAGTTGTCAGAGGCTGTTGATGTCAAGGTGGTTCGCGGCGGCCTTGATGTTTTGGTCGCTTCAAAAAAGGCTGCTAAGAAGGCTTGTGAGCACTTAGCGAGAAAGTATGGTGTTGATATAATTTATTCTAATAAGTTGCTTGGGCTTAAGGAAGGCAAAGAGTATTTTAGGGATTATTTTTGTTTGAAGTTTTGACTCTCAGCAAAGGCTTTCTAGTTTTTTTCTTATTTCTTCCAGTGGTTCTGTTGTTATTAGCAATGGTATTTTTTCTCTTTCTGCTATTTGTTGTGCTATCGGGTCAACTTTTTCAAGGCCGTATAATACCACTATCGCTGGTTTCATTTCCGTTGAAAATCTGCCTACTTTGACTGCTATCATCGGGCTTCTGCCTGTCCCTACTTGCATGAATATGAGTGCTCTTTCTGGAGTTTTTCCGTACATTTTTATGTAGTCATGTACTTGTACATCTAAAATGACTTTTAAAGAGTCTATGAAAGTATAACCATATACTTTTGTTTCTTTGAGTCTGCCTGGATTTGCCACGCATTGTGCGTTCAGCAGTTCCGCGAAAGTTTTTCCGTCTATTGCTTTTGAAAATTCTCCTAGTTCAAATATGTCGGATTTTGGCGAAAAGTTCATTTCAAGTTGTTTTTTTATTTTTCCGCCTTTTCTTTTGTCTATTTCCATAAGACTTTCCACTAGCCTTGCCACTACTCCTATGCCGGGGCTTTTTCTTCTTCCGCCTTCGTAGTCTGAGATTGTTGATGGTGATATCTTGAGTTCTTCCGCCAGTTCTGTTTGGCTGACTCCGAATATTTCTCTCCATTTTTTCATGCTTGAGCCGGGGTCTTTTGAAAGCGCTATTTCTCCTGCAATTATTGTTGCTAGTTGTTCCATGTGTTATATTAGTGTTTACTAAAAATAAAAACTTTTCGTCAATTAACATTCTTAAAAAATGGCTTTTGACGAAGTTTGTGTGTTTTTTTTGGGCTCATGGCGTTCTGGTGTATTAGTGCATTTTTGTTTTTAAAGCCTCAAGTAAAGTTCAAGCCAGAAATCACGACAACTATTATGGCTTAAGGCCGTTTGGTCTTTCAAGGGCCTTTTTAGTTTCCGTTTTTCAACATTTAAGCATTTAAGACCAGCCTTGATTGGGTTTTTGTTTGAAGCTAGTTTTTTATTAAACAGACTTTTAGTGTTTGTTTAGGTAAGTTTTATTAATTTGAACATTGTTTTTTAATTCATGTTCAACATTGACAAGTTTTCTTTAGGTCTGTTATTTATAGGTGCTGCTCTCGGCACTTTGTTGCCTGAGTTTTTGCCTCCTTTGGATTTTTTGAATTCTTCTGCAACAATCTTGCTACTAATTTTAGGCGTGATTTTTCTTCTAATGAAATGAGCCTTTATTTTTATTTTTACAACCGCCACTAATAAAAATTGGATTATAGCATTAGTTCGGTTGTAAATCATGTTGTTGAATTTGAACGATTACTTGATTTTTTAGAGCGTTTTTTTTGCCTTTTAGCCACTCGTATTTTTTATTTTGTGTTGTATCAAAAAACAAAAATTATTTTTTTCTGAAACCAGAAGCGCTTTAATTCTTAAGCGTTTTTTGTTGGTTTTTATTTCTGAAGGCAAACCGATTAAGTCGCCTTTAGTCTTTGTTGTTGACTTTTCGGGCTCTGGACTTTACGAAACTTAAAAACTCATCAGTCCAATTTATATTGCTTTTAAACATAGTCCAAGCTTATGTCTCTTTTGCCTTCTGTTTTCTTTAAGTCTTTCATAGGCTTGCCCATTATGTAAGGTGACCTCACTCCAGTAAATATGGCTATTACTTCGATTTTGTTTCCAAAAGTGCTGTCAACCCTAGCGCCCCATATTACTGTTGCATTAGGGTCAACATACTCAGTCAAAAGCTCTCCTATTTTGTTGGTTTCGCCTAAAGTCAATTCAATGCCTCCAGTGATGTGTATTAAGACTCCAGTAGCTCCACTGACATCAATGTCTAGCAAAGTATTGTTGAGAGTATCGTTAACCACTTCTTCAACCTTGTTCATGTTTTGGCTTTCACCAACCCCTATCATCGACAAACCCTTGCCCTGCATGACCGACCTTATGTCCGCAAAGTCAAGGTTGATTAAAGAAGGTTGAGTTATTGTTTCTGTTATTCCTCTCACCGCTCTCGCTATTATTTCATCAGCTACTTTAAAAGCATCTTGAATAGGAAGGTTAGGCACCAGTTGCACAAGCCTATTATTATCTATGACAATTACAGTATCACAATATTCACTAAGCTTAGCTAACCCGCTTTCAGCATTAATTATTCTTGCCCTTTCCAAAGCAAAAGGGTAAGTGACCATCGCAACAACTATGGCGCCATATTCCTTTGCTATCTGCGCAATCACAGGCGCGGCGCCAGTCCCTGTTCCGCCACCCATTCCTGCAGAAATAAAAAGAAGATCAACGTTCTCAAGCAACTTCGCCAAATCAGACTTAGAAGCCTCTGCCGCCTTCTCACCAACTTCAGGATAGCCGCCAGCACCAAGTCCTCTAGTAACAGATTTTCCAATAAGAACCTTAGTAATGCTATCATCAATAATCGCAAGATGCTGTTTATCAGTATTCACAGCGGCAAGCTCAGCACCAGCAACATTCATATGAGCTATCCTATTAACCGTGTTACACCCTGCTCCCCCGCAACCTACAACCATTATCTTAGGAGTCTCAAACTCAACGTGACTCTCTTCGCCAGCTTTATCTCTATGAGAACCTTTGACTTCGTCAACCAAAGACTTCAAACACATCATCCCCTCAAAAAACCTGAAATATTATTGACATTTTGTTATTTTAAAACCCACCTAAAACACCAAAAAACCCCTGCTTATAAACTAAGTCTTTGAATAAGAACTCAAAAAGATTTTATCAGGCAAAAAAACCAACGCCTAATGCCTTTAAGCCT
>JBBISX010000094.1:0-3504 GCA_037441005.1 Candidatus Iainarchaeum sp. | reverse complement strand
AGCATGCTTTTTCTAGGCTTCTTGAACCTTTTACTCGTTCTTTTAGCCTTAATTATTTCTGGACATGCGGCGCTTAAAGCAAGAGGGGACAAGAATGTCGTATGAAATACCAAAAAATCTCAAGTATGAAGAAGCGATTATTTTCGGGCTTTCGTTATGGAAGGCTTTTTGGCTCGCCTTGCCGTTGATTTTTTCTTTTATAGTATTTACCAAAACTCTTTTACCAATAGAAGTAAAAATAATTTCAGCAATCTTCTCGCTTCTTATAGGGTCAGGGTTTGCGTTCTTTGGCCTTAAAGAAAAACTGACTTCCGCAATAAATTTTTATTCTTCAAAAAGGGAAATAGGTTTTTTGGACAAGGAAGCTGAAAACTTCTTAGGCATAAAACAAGTGTATGACAATTTCGTACTGATGAAAGACAAAAGGAAAATATGCATAATACAAGTTTTTCCTGTGAATTTTTCTATGCTAAAGGAAAAAGAGCAAAAAGCAATTATAGCAAATTTTAGAGACTTTCTTAACTCCCTTGACCACCCAATACAAATAATAGCAAAATCAATGCCGATAAGAATGGAAGACTATTTCGAAAAGCTCCAAAAAAACGCATTAAAACAAGGGAACCTCGTTTATTCTGCATTTTCAAACCACAAGTATTTCGTTTGTGAAACAATAAGAAAAAACCAAGGCAATGAAAAAAAGTTTTTTGTTATAGTACAATCAAACTCAGAAAAAGAAGCTGAAAAAGAAATTCCGGAAAAACTCTTGGCAAAAGCCATTCAATGCACCACAAAACTTAAAGAATCAGGTTTAAAAGCAAAAATCCTTGAAAAAAACGAAATAACAGACCTCTTTAGAGAGTATTTTGAAAGCCAATCTCAAATAAAAACCTCACAATTGTGCACATCCAACATAATATCATAACACAACGCCACGCAATGTTAGCAATGCAAGGAATACGAAAAAAAGCTTTTTTATTGGAAGGGATAAAATGGGGCTTGATTTGATGAAATATTCATACACAAAAATAGATTTTGACAAAGCGCTAATAGATTCTACTTTCAACAAAACATTCATGGCAGTGGGCTATCCTAGACAAATAAGGGACGGTTGGCTTGATAGGATTATTTCTTCAGGAGAGGACTTTGACATAAGCATACACATAGAACCTTATGACACTGAAACTGCCTTGAATATGCTTAACCACGAAATAGTAAAACAGGAATCTGACATTTTGGCTTCTGAGATGAATGGCTCTATAAACCCATCCTTAAAAATTCAGCATCAAGACACAATAAACATTCTTTTAAGACTCCAGAAAGGAGAAGAAAAGCTGTTCAACATTTCATTATATGTCAATGCAAGGGCAAAAAGCCAAGAAGCATTAACTGAAATTTCCGAGAAAATAAAATCAACGCTTAATTCAATGATGATTGTTCCGAAAATACCTTACTTTAAAATGCAAGAAGCCATAAAGTCTGTCCTGCCATTAGGCAATGACCTACTAAAACAAAAAAGAAACATAACGACAGAGGCTTTGTCTGCCTTTTTTCCTTTCACAACAAGCTTTTGCCTGAAACAGAATCAGGTGTAATATTCGGATTCAAGGCTGACTCTTTCGTGCCTGTAATCTTCGACCCTTTCGCGTTAAGCAATTTTAACGGTATTATATTAGGCTCTTCAGGCAGCGGAAAAAGCATGGCTTCAAAATCATTTATCATGAAAAATATTTTCAACGGAACAAAAGTAACGATAATAGACCCACAAGGCGAATATTCAAAACTTGCTTTGGCAATAGGCGGAAAAGTTTTGGACGAAAAAACAGGGGTTGGAATTTTTCCTTCTCCAGGCATGAACCCTGAAGAAAGAATGGACATAGGCCTTGAGTTTTTTCAAATAGCATGCAACATAACCTCTTTCTCTGAAAGAAGTGTTTTGGCAAAGGCAATAAAAGCCTGCTTTTTGAAACATGGAATAAAAAAGGAAAAACCAGAGACTTGGCAGAACGAAGGCCCTAATGCAACAGAAATAGTAGAAGAACTAAATAAGTTTCCAAAGTCGCAAAAATAGAAAGAACTTGTTGAAGCATTAGAGGAAATACTTTCAAGAACCAAGTATTTTTCAGGAAAAAATTCTTTCAGCACAAACGAAAAACTAGTGGTTTTTGACATTTCTAAGCTTCCTGAAAAGGCAAAAGCACCGGCGATGTTTTTGCTACTATCGTACACTGCAAAAAAATCCGAAAGAACTGAAAAAAACCTGCTGATAATTGACGAAGCGTGGTCTTTGTTAAACAAAGTAGGCAACGAAAGCCAGGTCTTTTCAATAGCCAAAACGGCTAGAAAATTCGGGATAGGAATGGTATTAATAACACAAGAAACTTCAGACCTTGCTACATCTAATACAGGTAAAACTATTCTTGCAAACTCCTCTTGGAAATTCATAGCAAGGCACGAACCTGCAACTATTGATTATTTGTCACAGAACTTTGGTTTGAACGAAAAGGAAGAGCAAATACTATTGACTTCATCCCCTGGTGAAGGAATACTCATCGTTGAAAATACACACTACCATGTAAGAGTAGTATGTTCGCCAGAAGAATACAAAATAATGGCAACAGACTGTCTGAATAAACGCGAGGGACGGGATTCGAACCCGTGCACCCTTTCGGGTAACGGCTACCAGCCTGGCCTTACTTGAAAGTAAAAGCATGATAGCAGGCCGCCGCATTAGACCACTCTGCCACCCTCGCAATAATTGCCTTTAGAATCATGTTTGGCTAAGTTTAAAAGGTTTTATCGGAAACCTGCCAAACCAAATACCAAAGCCATAGGCGCTGATGCATTTTTGCCATTAAACGAAAGCCAAAAAGCTGATTGAAAGCAAAAAAAAATTCAAAACAAAAAAACAAATAAAAACTCAAAAAACTTAGCCTTTAGACCGACAAGGCAAAGAAAAAAACAAACAACAAAAACAAAAAAATAAAGAACTAATAAAAAAAAGCCTAAAAGACAGACAAAGACAAAAACAAAAAACTAAAAAAAACACAAAGACTTAAAACCTTAAGCCTCTAAAACGCCAAAATTCAAAGCAAACAAAACAAACAAAAAAAGACCAGACAAAAACACAACACAAAACCACAAACAAACAACAAAAGAATAAAAAAAAAGCCCTAAACAAAAAAAACCTGGCAAAAACAAGAGCAACCAAAAAACCAAAAAAAAACACGACACAAAACCAACAAAAACAAAAAACCGAAAATACAACAAAAAAACAAACAAATGCAAAAAAAATCAAAAAAAACCACATAAAGATTTAAGACTCAGGGTCTTTAGGCTGTCTGGTTCGTGATTTTCAACAGAATTTAAGGCTAGCGCTAATTCGTGAAAAAAATAAAAATTTAAAAGACTTAAATAGCAAAATTAATAAGCGCGCAGGAGTAGCGAAGCGGTCAAACGCGCCAGACTCAAGTCGCCTTTTCTTTACTATTAAAAGATAAAGAAAAA
>JBBISX010000093.1:2428-3662 GCA_037441005.1 Candidatus Iainarchaeum sp. | reverse complement strand
GCTGTTGCTTTCAACGCAGAAGAATTTGAAGGCTACATAGAAAGGGATACTTCAGTTAGTAGCGAATTCCCTGTCGTAATAAGCAAGTTCATAATGAATGCAAGAGAATTGGAGCTTGATGCAACTGCTTTAGAAGGCAATATTGTTGACTTTGCGGTTATAGAGCACATTGAAAATGCAGGGGTTCATTCTGGAGACGCAACCATGGTCTTGCCGCCGCAAAAAACCTACCTTGAAACAATAAGGAAAATAAAAGACATAGGAATAAAGCTCGCAAAAGCCCTCGAGATATCAGGCCCTTTCAATGTTCAATTCTTAGCTAAAGACAACGAAGTCATGGTAATAGAATGCAATTTGAGAGCCTCGAGGTCAATGCCTTTCGTATCCAAAGTTCTTGGCAACGATTTCTTGGAAACAGCTTCCAAATGCATCATGAAAACAAAACCTCAAAAACCAAAACAGACCTTTTTTGACATTGACCACGTTGGGATAAAAGCACCACAGTTTTCTTTTTCAAGGCTTAAAGGAGCTGACCCTATTTCCGGAGTGGAAATGGCTTCTACTGGAGAAGTCGGCTGTATTGGAAAAGACTTGGAGGATGCCTTTCTCAAGGCAATGATAAGCACGGGCAACGAAGTAAAAAAGAAAAGCGTGCTCTTTTCCCTCACAGGACAAATAAACAAGCAAAAAATGCTTGAAGAAATAGCGGAACTCCAAAAAGACGGGTACTTGATTTATGCTACAGAGCATACTTTTGAATTCCTGAAATCAAACAGAGTAAAATGCATAAAAGTGTTCAAACTGCACGAAAAGAAAAAACCAAACATAATGGACTTGCTTAGGAAAGACAAGCTTGGCTTGGCAATAATAATTTCAGATCCTATGAAACAATACGCTGTTGATCAAAAGTATGATATAAGAAGAACAATGGTAGATTACAATGTTCCGTTGATAACCAACCTGCAAACAGCCTCTGTCTTTTGCAAAGCAATGTTGAAAAAGAAAATCCTTGAAGAACTTGAAATAAAAAGCTGGGCTGAATACTTCAAATAGAGTTAATACCTCTTTATCTTCTAAAAAAAACCAAAAACAACTATAGAAACCATTAAGTCTTCCAAAAGCAAAGAACTCGCACAAAAACTCAAGACTTAAAACAACTTAACACATTTTTTTAGTTTTTCTTCTAAAATAAAAAAAACAAGAAAAAAGCTAAGACAAAGGAAGATAATGATAC
>JBBISX010000093.1:0-2418 GCA_037441005.1 Candidatus Iainarchaeum sp. | reverse complement strand
TTCCAAAAACAAAGACCAAGCACATGTCTTCAAAATAGCCTTCAAGCTTCAGGACTTACAAAAACAAAAACCGATTAATCTGCCAGTCTTTCAATTTTAGAGTTATGATTTACAAACCAAATAAACATTTGAAAATATTTAAAAATATAAAGGTAGTTGATAAAATAATGCATATAAAAAGAATTTTTACGCTGGCAGTAATTTTAGTTTTGCTTATTTTCATAATGGGTTGTAGTTCTCAAGATCAACAAAACAACAATCAAACAGAAGAGCAAAAAAGCAAGGAAGGCGAAAAAACCAGCCCTAATACTACTACTGAAATAATAAAAGGCTCTGACACTAAACCAGGGGAAGAAGTTGTAAAAGAGCAGGTAAAAGCCATTGCTGACGGCGTTTATAACGGCGAAGTAACCTATGCTTATCCTGCTGGCGAAGAAAAGAAAGGCACCAATACTATAGGCATAATGATTGAAGTTCAAGACGAAGTTATAACAAAAGCCGGCATAGCTGCCATAAAAGAGCCTGACCCTGTTTCAAAGAACTTTATAACCGCGATAAACAACGCTTTGCCTGAATTGGTTGTAGGCAAAAAAATAACAGAATTGAATTTGCCTAATCAAATCTCAGGAAGCTCTTTGACAGCAGGAGCTCTCAAGGATTATCTAAATGGGCTCGTTGAAACGGAAAAGAGCAAAAACGCATAAAGTTTTGGGCTGTTTTTTAAAACAAAGTCAAAGCCAAAAAACTACTAACAAGGCTTTAGGACTTGAAGGAAAGCTTTTTCTAAATTTTCTGAAGAGTAAAGGGCGATAAATGATTAACTGCACCCTGTTGTGTTTCCACAGTCTTCGCAGACAAGGCAAGAGCCGTTTCTTTTGACTCTTAAAGAACCACAGCTTTGGCATTGGTCTCCTGTGTAACCTTTTTCCCTTGCTTCTTTTATAATGCCTTCGCCTTCCTTTTCAAAGTCGCCTTTTTCGTCAATTTCTTGCATGGTAATATTTGTTTTGTTTTCTTCTTGTTCTATTATTTTCTTTTGTTCGCCTTTGAGGTCTTCGCCATTTATTGGCTTTACATGGACAAAGTCGGTCCTTCCTAAATATTCGTAGCCGAGGACTCTGAAAATGTAGTCTAAAATGGAGGTAGCTGACTTTATTCTTTCATGGCCTTTCACTACTCCCGCGGGCTCAAACCTTGTGAATGTGAAAGAGTCAACGAATTCTTCTAATGGAACGCCGTATTGGAGCGATTTTGAGATTGCTACTGCGAAGCTATTTAGTAAGGCTCTGTAACTTGCTCCTTCTTTGTACATGTCAATGAATATTTCGCCTAGGGTCCCGTCAGGGTATTCTCCGGTTTTTATGAATACTTTGTGGCCTACTAGTGTTGCTTCTTGAACTAAGCCATGCCTTTTTGCTGGCAAGAGCCTTCTTTCAAGCTTTGTTTGTACTTTTACCTGCACTTGTTGTGGCCCTATTGTCTCGTCAACATCTTCTTCTTCACCAAGCCACGCTATTTCGTCTTCTTTTGCTATGGTGCTCAACGGCTGTGATAGTTTGCTTCCGTCCCTATAAAGTGCGTTTGCTTTGAGCATCAATTGCCAAGACTGCAAATATGCGTCTTTTATGTCTTCTACTGTGCAGTGGTTAGGCATGTTTATTGTTTTGCTTATGGCTCCTGAAATGAAAGGCTGTACTGAAGCCATCATTTTCAAGTGCCCCAAATAATGAATATATCTCTTGCCTTTTTTTCCGCATGGATTAGCGCAGTCGAATACAGGGTAGTGTTCTTTTTCCAAGTGCGGCGCCCCTTCTATTGTCATCGTGCCGCAGACATAGTCGTTAGCCATCTCTACCTCAGGCTTGGAAAAGCCAAGTTCGGTAAGCAGGTCAAAGTCCTTGCTTTTAATTTTTTCTTCTTTGATACCGAGGCTTTTTATGAAGTCTTCGCCTAAAGTAAAGGTATTGAAAACAAACTTCAAGTCAAAGGCTGAAGAAAGCAGGCTTTCCACGAGCGCTATTTTTTCTTCCGTAAAGCCTTTTGCCTTGAGCGACTCTTTGTTTATGAAGGGACAACCTTCGAGAGAGCCTGAGCCTTTTACATACTTTACTATTTCTTGGATTTGACTTTCATCGTAACCCAATTTTTTCAGCGCTCTTGGCAAAGACTGGTTCACTATCTTAAAGTAGCCTCCGCCAGCGAGCTTCTTGAACTTTACCATCGCGAAATCTGGTTCTACGCGGGTTGTGTCGCAGTCCATTAATAATCCGATCGTGCCTGTAGGAGCTATGACTGTTGCCTGAGCGTTCCTGAATCCGTACTTTTCACCGAGCAAAAGCGCCCTGTCCCACGCCTGCCTTGCAGCCTGCAAATGTTTTTTAGGGCTTTTTTCAGGGTCTATGCCTAAAGGCTTTATAT
>JBBISX010000092.1:3337-3664 GCA_037441005.1 Candidatus Iainarchaeum sp. | reverse complement strand
GACTTTACCATGTACCCTACCATTTCAGGCACGTAGGTTAGTGCTTTTGTTTGTTCTCTTTTTGCTATTATGGTTGGGAAATTCTGGAAGAAATATACAGTTGTTAGGGCAATTATCATGAAAGGCAGGTATGCGTAGGCTAAAGCAGTAATTTCTTCTGCTCCAAGTATTTTGAATATTTCATTTAATGGAGTAAAAAGGACTATTGAGCCTAGCAAAATTGCAATAATGAAAGAAACTATTAGCACTATTGTAGAGGCGCTTGCAAATTCTTCCGGCGTTAGGTTCCATTTGAGAAACTCTATTGCTTTGGCGTTTTCAGGCCTG
>JBBISX010000092.1:0-3327 GCA_037441005.1 Candidatus Iainarchaeum sp. | reverse complement strand
GAACTTTGCTCCTTTTCCAGCGCTTGGCATGAAGCTGTAAAGCCTTTTGCAGAGCCTTACAAAGTAATGGTCTGGTTCTTTGTAGAGCTTTTTTTCAACGAAAGGCATTTCTTCAGACTCTACTTTGATTTTTGAATATATTTCGCCAATGCTTTGTTCTTTTTTTTCTTTCATTTTCTCACGCTTTTAATGAGTGTTGTCCTTGCCCAGTTTTTCCACATGCCCAAAACTTCATCGTAGTCTATTGAACCGTATTCGTCAAGTTGTTCTTGTTTGAGAAGTGCCAGCTTGTTGTTAGCGGTTACCGTGTATTCTGCTTCAAGAAGATTCGGTATTTTGTGTTCGTTTTTGAGTTGCACCAAATATGCTTTTGATTCAGCTATTGTTGAAATGTTTTTCCAGATTTGTTCTATTGTCAAACCTGATGTGGAACTTATTTTTGAGAAAAGGTCGCTTTCTTTTAAATTATCTTCTATTAGTTCCAGCGAATCTTTTTTTGCATCATAAGTCATAAGGTCTAAAAGCCCGTTTTCTTCGCTCGGGTCTTTGCTCCAGTGTTTTTTTACTTCCGTTATTTGTACTATTCTTCTGTGCCTTTCGAGGCTTCCTTTGAACCTTATTGGCCTGGCAACTATCACTATGTCTGTTGCTTTGAATGAAGTGGTTGGAACTTCCAAATCGTTTACTATTCTATCCCAAACGCTGTATGCGCTATCGCCATGTATTGTTCCCATGACTATGTTTCCTGCTGCTCCTACTCTCATTGCTTCGTAAAGAACCTTCGCTTCTTTGCTTCTGACTTCTCCTATTATTAGGGCGCTGTCTCCGAGCCTCAAGGCAGTTCTGAGGGCTTCTTCAGGCGCTACTTCTGTTTCTGAAGTGCTTGTTCCTATTGGCGACCTTGTCTTGAGCCTTTGTATGTTAAAGCCTATTTTTTTCATGTATTCTACCGGAAGCTCGTTCGTGTCTTCTTGCGTTATTATTCTGTTGTTCTGCATTATCTCCAGCATGAGCGCGCTCATGAGCGATGTTTTTCCCGAGCCTCTGCTGCCAGTGACTAAAGTAGTTGCTTGCGAGTCTATGAAGAAGGAAAGAAGCCCGGCTGCGGCTGGATTAAGGTATTTTACATCTATGAATTGCGGCAATGTCCATGGAGTCATTTTATGCAGCCTGAAAGTAAAGGCCATTCCATCCGGTGAGAGAGGCGGGTTTATTGCAGCTACTCTTGTATCAAGCTCTTCAAGGTCATAGTCAAGTACCGGGTGCGCTTCGTCAAACGGCCTGCCTGACATTGCTCTTAACTTTGAAACGAAAGAGCTTGCTTCATCTTCGGTGTAAATCACGTTGGTTTGGCACTGTCCGTATTCCGAGTGTACGAGATAAAGCGGCTTGTTGCCTATTGGTGCATCAATGTAAAGGTCGGTTACTCTTCTGTCAGATAATAGTATTTCAAGCACTCCATACCCAACAGTGTACCTTACCACTATTCCGCTCAGGTCAATTATTTCTTCGTTTGTTATTTCTATTTTTTCCTGCTTTGCTATTTCTTTCATTGTTGATTGGTATACCCTTTCAAAGTATTTCCTGCTTTTTGCTATGTTTGAAAGGGAAGCCCTGCCAGGGCTGTAAGACGCCACTGTTTCTTTTGTTTTAGTCACCAAAAAGTATTTTTCAGGCGTCAGTGAATATTCAGGAAGGCTTATGAAGTAGAGTTTTTCAGTTTTCGATGGGTGTGAAAAAATCTGTATCGTGGCGTCTTTGACCGTATACTCATCCAATAGTTCAAGTTTTTCTTCGTCTCCGAAAATTAGCCTAGACCCTATGAATTTTGGCTTTACATCTGCTTCAAAAAAGCTTCTGTAGAGCTGGTTGGTGTCAGGTATTTTTTCAAGCTTTGAAATCAGGCTCTTTGTCCTCTTTATCAACTCTGTTGTCTCAAAAGATGTTTTTAATTCGTTGAGTGTTTTCAGGTAAACAAAAGCCCTTTTTTCCTGCGGCAAAGACTCTAACCTTGAAGTTTCCTTTTTTATTTCCTGTAAGAGCATCAAGTAGGCGTTTATCGGGTCAAACAATATTTCTTCGTGGCTTATTTTAACCAAGGCGTTGTGCCTTTCCCCGAACATGCTTTCCGTTTCTTTTTCAGGTTCTCCCAAGTGAGAGTAACTCCATATTGATTGAACCTCAAACTTTACATAAAGCCCTGAAATCTGCGCTAACATTTTGGTTTGGTATTCGTCATAAACCCTTTCGTATACATCCGCAAGAATAACCAGCTCTGCTTCTGTTTCTGAAAGTATTTTAAGCACTGTAAATCTTGCGTTCCTGTCATCAGAGATTGAGGGAGTGTAAAAAGCGCCTTTTGCATCTATTACTAAAACCCTTTTTCCCCCTTCTTCCTTGACAATGTAAGGGCTTACTCCAAAAGTGCTTGGATCCATGCTAATCTTTTATTCTGGAAGTTGTTATTATTATACTTTATTATTTATTTTAATTTGGCTGGCATTCGAATGGCTTTATTGATGTTTTTTCTCTTGCTTTTCAGCTTTTGTTAGTTTTTTGTCAAGCTTTTGCCTTACCTTGTTTTTCTTTTTTTGAACATTGCTTGACAATTAGGGCAAGTGTATTTAATGCCTTCAGGCAGGGTTTCTATCGCTTTTGCGCAGTGGTTACAGAAAGCCTCTCCGCAGTTAGGGCAAAATATAATTTCATCTGTTTTGCTTTTGCATCTTGGGCAAACCCCGTGCTTTTCTTCCATTTCCTTTTCAACATTGTCAAAGTCATCCTCAATGCTCAAGTCGTCTTCAAGAGAAGCAACTTCTTCAATGCCTGCTATTTTTTCTATATTTTCAGAATATCCGATTTCTTCCTCTTCTTCTTTTTCCGGAAGCACTATTGCTGCTGTTTGTTCCTCTTCCGGCTGTTCTTCAATTTTTTCTTGGCTTTTGTTTTCAACCTTGCTTTTTTCCCTTCTGCTAGGCCTTCTTCTTGCCTGTTGTCTTTCGTTTTTTAAAAACTCTAAGTCTATGTCATCTTCAAATCTCTTTTCTTGTTCTTCGTTAAGTTCTTTTTTCAATTGTTCAAAAACGCTTTCCGCTATTTTATCTATCTCTTCTTTGCTCGGGTACCTTTTGTTTTCGTTTACGAATTTGTCAACCTCTTTCACTGCTATTTCCGTGCTTTTTTCCTTTACTTCAGACTCTGTAGGCTTTTTTCTGTAGAACCTTAAAAGCCTTCTCGGGATGTAGTCTTCTTCCATTCTTTCACCTTTCAGACAGCAACTCCTTCAGTACTTTGGCAGATTTAGGCAGAACAACTTTTGGCTTTTTT
>JBBISX010000091.1:0-3695 GCA_037441005.1 Candidatus Iainarchaeum sp. | reverse complement strand
AAGCAGCTGCACTGCTTCCAAAACCCATTTTTTCCATGCCTTTATTTTCCATGAGGGTTTCTGTTTCAAGGTCAAATGGCTTTATATCTATTCCATTTTCCAATAAGTAGATTGTTGTTGTTTCTATTGCTTTTTTTGTGAAGTCCAAGATTTTTTCTTGAGATTCTAAAACAATTTTTCCGTCTTTTAATACTCCTGTTGTTTTAACTCCAAAGCTTTTTAGGTTTATGTTGAATATGTTTTTTGTGTTGTTTTTTTTTATTTCTGCTTTTACTTTTTTGTTTATTGCGATCACTATACAGCTGTTATTTTTTTCAAGTATTGCCCATTCTCCGCTAAGCATCAGTTTTCCAGGCGAAGTTACTTGCATTTTATACCTCTTTTCTGCTGTATTTTAATAACGTTTTAAATGTTTTTAAGAGGCTCGGGCTTATTTTTTCTTCTGTTTTTACTAGCTTTTTTATCTCATCTATATTCAGAGTCTCTACTTCTTCTATTTCTTCCTTTTGTATTTTTATTTTGCCTTTGCCTTTACATTCGTATATTTTCATAAAAAATTTGTCATTGTATTCTTTATCATCAATAAACTTTTTTCCCAGGTAGTAGAGTTTTTTTGTTTTTAGGCCTAGTTCTTCTTTCAGCCCTCTTTTTGCCGCTTCTTCGTAAGTTTCTCCTGTTTTAACTGTTTCTTCGAGTATGCTCCAGTTGTTTGGCCTTGTGCTTTTTGTTTTGCTTCTTTTTTGGATTAATATTTTTCCATTTGACCTTACATAAACTCCCGCGCACCTGTAAATAAGCCCTTTTTCTTTTGCCTGTTTTCTCGTGGCTTTTCCTATTATTTTGTCTTTTCTGTCTACAATGTCTATTATTTCTTCTTGCATACTAATAAAATTTTCAATCATTGCTTTTAAATCCATGTTTTTTGTTTTATATTATTTTTTTGATTTTGGTTTTGATCTCTCAGCTTTGTTTTTGGTAATGTTTTTTTCGTGTTTTTTCTGAGTTTTTTGCCAGTCTTGCTTTTTTGGTCGCTTTTTTTATTCTATGACTTTGAATTTGTAGCCGTAGATTATCATTTCTTCTTTATATATATCGTGCATTTTTATTTTTTCTTTTTCAGAATCTACTATTTGCGTTATTATTCTTACGCCGTTTTTCAACTCTACTATTGCAAGATAATATGGTGTTTGGTTTTCAAAGCCTGCAGGGCCGGCAAACACTTCAGTATAACTAATTATTTTTCCTTCGTGTGGCATTTCTTTAGGCCTTGCTTTTATTTCTTTGCTTTCTTCGTTTACTTGTTTTTTTGGGTAGTATTCTTTTCCTGTTTGTTCATCTATTATTCCTTCCAATCTGTATCTTTCTTTGTGTTTTCTCCAATGCATTGGTACTGCTTTTTGCATTTGCATCACTCTTTTTGTTTTACATTTTTTTGTATAAATGTATGACTGCTGTTGCGCCTGAGCCTCCTACATTATGTGTCAATCCTATTTTTGGGTCTTTTACTTGTCTTTTTCCGGCTTTTTCGTTGAGTTGTAAGTAAGCTTCTATTGCTTGTGCAACCCCTGTTGCTCCTACCGGGTGTCCTTTGCCTTTCAGGCCACCTGATGTGTTTATTGGTATTGTTCCGTTTATTTGTGTGTTTCCTTCTTCTGTGAATTTTCCGCCTTTTCCTTGTTCGCAAAAGCCTAATGCTTCTATTGCCATTATTTCTGCTATCGTAAAACAATCATGGACTTCAGCAAAGCTTACTTGGCTTGGATTTATACCTGCTTTTCTGTAGGCTTCTTGGGCCGCATGTTTGGCTGCTTTGATTTCATAAAGGTTTTTTCTGTTTGCTAATGCAAGAGTGTCAGAGGATTGTGCTGATGCTATTATTTCTACCGCATTGTCTTTTTTCATTTTTTTTGCTATTTCGGTAGCGCATAATACTACCGCTGCTGCGCCGTCTGTTATAGGCGAACAGTCTAATAGTTTTAGCGGAGATGCTATGTAACCTGAGTTCATTACTTCTTCTATCGTTATTGCTTTTTGGAATTGTGCATAAGGATTGTTTTCAGCATTTTTGTGGTTTTTCACAGCAACCATTGCTAATTGTTCTTCTGTTGTTCCATACTCATGCATGTGTGCTCTTGCCATTAGTGCATAAAGCGCAGGGAAGCTTGCGCCATTAAAAAGTTCTGTTTCTTGGTCTCCTGCCCCTCCTAACGCATAAGCTGTTTCTTCAGTGCTTACTTCTGTCATTTTTTCCGCTCCTATGACCAATACAAAGTCTTGCATGCCGCTTGCAATAGCCATAAAGCCTGCTCTTAGGGCAACCCCTCCAGAAGAGCAGGCTGCTTCAAGCCTTGTTGCAGGTATCGGGTTTAATCCAAGTTCATCCGCTACCAAAGCCCCTATGTGTTCTTGGCTTATTAGCCTTCCTGTTGCCATCGAACCAGCGTATATTCCTTGGATTTGTTTTTTTTCTATTTCTGCTTCTTTAATGGCTTTTTGCCCTGCTTCTGCTATCAAGTCTTTGTAACTTTTTTCCCAGTGTTCTCCGAAGTTTGTAAGACCAGTGCCTATTATTGATACACTTCGCATTTATTCCATCCCCTTGATTTTGTTTCTTTGTATTGCGTACTCTGCATAATCTATGTATTCCTTTTCTTGTATTGCCTTTAGCAGAGGCAATTTTGCCCTCTTTTTTTCAATGTTGTTTGTTATGGTCATTATGAAGGCATCGCTACCTGAGCCAGAACCATAACTTGTTACCAATATTTTTTCACCTGACTTTGCAATGTCAAGTACTGAAGCAAGCCCTATCATTGAAGCCCCTGAATAAGTGTTGCCAATATATGGTGTTAATAGTCCTTGCTTTATTTGTTCTTCCTTAAACCCTAAAATTTTTGCAGCTCTTTGAGGGAACTTGCCGTTAGGCTGGTGAAAAATCACGTGGGCAAAATCTTTAGGCTGATGCTTTGTCTTTTCCATGATTTTTTTCGTTGCACTTATCACGTGTTTGAAGTATGCAGGTTCTCCTGTAAATCTGCCAGCATGCCTTGGAAATTCCGAATGTTGCCTTCTCCAAAAATCAGGAGTATCAGTAGTAAAGGAGTAAGTTTCGTTTATTTCTGCTATTATTTCGTTTTCTTTTGAGCCTACTATGAAAGCCGCTCCGCCAGAGCCTGCTGTAAATTCAAGCGCGTCTCCAGGTCTGCCTTGTGCAGTATCAGCCCCTATTGCCAAGCCGTACCTTATCATGCCTGCTTTTGCCATAGCATATACTATTTGTAGTCCTGCGGTTCCCGCTTTGCATGCAAACTCCAAGTCAGCGCACATGTAATCATTGCCTACATTAATTGCTTCTCCTACTATCGAAGCCGTTGGTTTTACGGCGTAAGGGTGTGATTCAGAGCCTACGAATATTGCGTCTATTTCTTCAGAATTTATTCCAGCTAGGCTTATTGCGAGTCTTGATGCCTCTATTGATATTGTTGCAGTGTCTTCGTCAGCGCTTGCAACGGCTTTTTCGTATATTCCCAAGCTTGATGAAATTTTTTTTCCGTCTTTTTTCCAGACCCTTGCTATTTCCTCCGCTTTTATCCTTTTTTTAGGTACGTAGGCTCCGTAAGAGACTATGCCTGTCATTTTTTTTCCTCCATTATTTCTTTTGCCCTAGAAAAGCTTATATTGCCTTCCTTTATCATTAT
>JBBISX010000090.1:0-3727 GCA_037441005.1 Candidatus Iainarchaeum sp. | reverse complement strand
AGTAATAATACTATTGAAAGAGACTTTCAAAAAAAGCACACTAGCAAAAAACACTGCAAGCATAATAGCAGCTGCCGGAGCTTCAGCAATAATAGGTGTCAGCATATCACCGACACCGGTAATAGTCCTCATGATACTTTTAGGCATTTACGACTACATAGCAGTAAATAAAACAAAGCACATGGTGGAAATAGCAAAAAAAATCTCAGGCAAAAACTTTGCATTCACATACGAAATAAAAACCAACAAAACAAAATATGAACTTGGGACAGGAGACATAGTAATACCATTAATATTCACAATAAGCGTTATGCATGAAGCAATAACAAAAGCCCAAACCAACTACATTTATATTTTGGCGCCAATAATTACAGCATCGATAAGCGGTTTAACAATCACTTTCGAACTACTTACAAAATACAACAAACCACAGCCAGCCCTGCCAATACAAACAGCATATATGATTATAGCATACGCAATAATGAAACTTGCAAACCTAATCTAATAATCTACTCAGAAAAAAGCACTAAAAACCATAAAAAAGCAGACTCGTGAAAAAACAATAAACAAAGAGAAGCCGAACAACTCCTACAAAGAAGTTAATTTTTCTTATAATTTTTGAAAAAATGGTTCTGAAAACTAAACAAATCAAATTAATTAAACAAAGCATTAAATGCTATAACACCAAATTACGAATTCTCCCAACACACCAAAAAAACACAGTGGCAAACAAGCCTAAAAGCGTTTAAAAAAACAACAAACAAAAAATGGTCGTGTTGGCGATGTACAAAGAAATTGAAAAAGAAATAAGAAACGAAAACCCTTTTCAAGAAAAGTTCTTTGAATTCTTCAGATATAGCCAAATAAAAAAAATAGAAAAACTTTCACGAAAATACCCTGAAAAGAAAAGCCTTGAAATAGACTTTAACGACCTTGACAGGTTTGACCCGCAACTGGCAGACGAACTTTTGGAAAACCCAGATGCCTGCCTTGAAGCGGCATATGAAGCAATGGCAGAAATAGACATTCCTGTTTTAGACCAAAAAAAATTCAAGCCGCACTTAAGGTTTTACAACCTGCCAAGCGAAAGAACAATCAACCTCAAAAACATAGGCGCGGAGCACGTCGGAAAACTAATATGTGTTGAAGGCGTAGTTCAACAAATAACAGAAGTCCTGCCAAAACTAAAGTATGCATTATGGAGATGCACAAGATGCGACGCTACATATAAAATACCACAAACAAAGAACAATGTAAGAGCCCCAAACTATTGCGCAGAATGCAAACAAAAAAACTTTGAACTAATAGAAGACAAAAGCGAATTCGTGGACTACCAAAAAATAACAGTCCAAGAGCCCTTAGAAAAACTCAAAGGTAGTGAAAAAGCCACTAACCTTGACATCTATGTCTCAGATGACATGGTAAACAGAATAACACCAGGTGCAAAGGCAAAAGTCACAGGCATAATAAGGCTTATCCCGCCAAAAGAAAAGAAAACAGTTTACGGAAGATACCTTGAAGGAATGCACATAGAAGAAACAGAAAAAGAATTCGAAGAAGTGGAAATAACCAAAGAAGAAGAAGAGCATATAAAAGAACTCGCCAAAAGAGAAGACATATACGAAATGCTAGTGCAAAGCATAGCCCCACACATTTATGGCCACGAAGTAATGAAAGAAGCAATAGCACTACAACTTTTCGGCGGCGTAAAAAAAACACTCCCAAACGAACAACAAGTAAGAGGAAACATTCACATACTTTTGGTAGGAGACCCGGGAATGGCAAAAAGTGCAGTGCTAAAAGCAACAGACAGCATAGCACCAAAATCAATTTATGTTGCAGGAAAAACCTCAAGCGGAGCAGGAATATCAGCAACGGCAGTTAAAGACGAATTCGGAGAAGGAGGGTGGACTCTGAAAGCCGGAGCCCTTGTCCTCGCATCAGGCGGAATGGCAATGATTGACGAATTTGACAAAATGGACTCGGAAGACAGAAGCGCAATGCACGAAGCAATGGAACAGCAAAGCATAAGCGTAGCAAAAGCAGGCATAGTCACGAAATTCAAAACAGAAACATCAATACTGGCAGCAGCAAACCCGAAATACTCAAGGTTTGACATCTACAGGCCTTTTGTAGAACAAATAGACCTGCCAGCTTCACTAATAAGCAGGTTTGACCTTTTCTTCATGATAAAAGATGTTCTGGACAAAACAAAAGACGCAGAAATAGCAAGCCACATACTTAAAACGCACAAAGCAGGAGAAATGATACTGCAAAGAACAAAAAAAGGCATAGGAAAAAAAGACCAAGAGCTTGAAGAAATAACCAAACAAATAACGCCAAAAATACCTGAAAAAATTCTCAAAAAATACATATCTTACGCCAGACAAAACGTTTTCCCAGTCCTTACTGCAGAATCACAACAAGAACTCAGAGACTTCTACGTATCACTGAGAGACCAAGGAAGAAAAGAAGGATCATACAGCGCAACGCACAGACAACTTGAAGGACTCATAAGGCTCTCTGAAGCAAGCGCAAGAGTAAGGCTTTCGGACTTCGTGGAAAGACAAGACGTAGAAAGAGCAATAAGACTAGTTAAAACTTCACTCCAAGACCTTGTCACAGACCCTGAAACAGGAAAAATAGACATAGACATAATAACAGTAGGGCAAACACACACAAACGTAACCAACATGAAAAAAATCCTCAGCATAGTAAGAGAAAAAGCAAGCGAAATGGACATGGTTCCAATAGAAGAAATAATAAACGAAGCAAAAGCCAAAGGAATAGAAGCAGACAAAACAAGAGACCTGCTTGGAAAACTCAAAGAAAAAGGAGACCTATACACACCAAGAAACGGCTACTACAAGCCAACAGGAAAAGAATAAAAAAAACAATTACCAATACCACAAAAACACAAAAAAAAACACGAACAAAAAACCAAAACATGAAAAAACCAACAAAAACAAAAAAAACAACGACCCAAAAACCAACAAAAACAAGACAAACAAAAAAACACGACTAAAAAAAATAACCCAAAAAAAAGAAAACAAAAAATAACACAAACCACAAAAAAAAGAAAAAAAACTAAAAACAAAATAACCAAAAAAAACGCCCACACGAAAAAAAAACCAAAAAAAACGAACTAAAAAAACAAAACTAAAAGAGACGCCGTAAAAAAGCAATTCAGAAAACTAAAAAACTAAAAGCTATACATAAGACCCATAATTAGCAATGGTCTTTTCCGCAAATAAACCTTTTTTTAATTGGTTTGCATACTTAACACTATTATGGATATAGTAGCCAAACTAAAAGAACTAATGCCAAAAAAAGAAAAAAACTTGGCTGTATTCGTTGACGGTCCTAACATGCTAAGAAAAGAACTAAACGTAAGCCTTGCTGACATAAAGAAAAACATTGAAAAATTCGGCAGAATAAAAATAGGCAAAGTCTTCGTCAACCAATATGCAACAAAAAAACTCGTTGAAGCTATAGTAAACCACGGTTTTGAAAGCATAATAACAACAGGGGATGTTGACGTGGCAATGGCCGCGGACGCAGTAGAAGCAGTCTTCAACCCAAACATACATGCAATCGTATTCGTAACAAGAGACTCTGACTTTTTACCAGCCATCCTGAAAGCAAAAAGAGAAGGAAAAGAAACAATAATAATTACAGCCGACGAAGCAAGCTCCTCATCATTAAAAAACAATGCAGACAAAGTCAT
>JBBISX010000089.1:0-3751 GCA_037441005.1 Candidatus Iainarchaeum sp. | reverse complement strand
AAAGCCCTGCCCGCAAAACCCATGCCAAAATACTTGCCATAAAAAACCCTTACTCCAAAATCAGAAGAATAATCAACAACAGCAGACCTTGAACTGCCATTCAAAGCATCGGCTACAACAAAATTTGCAACAGAAACACGCGCATCAAAAAAAGGAACCTTGTTTTTCTCAGCCAAACTAGCCAAACGCCTTTCCAAACCGTCCTCTACACTTGAAAGAGACTCAACAGACAAAAAAAAATCTTGCATCGTAAAAAAAGCAACCCAACAAAATATTAAAAACAAATCCACAAACAAAAAAATAGCAATGCAACAAAAAAGAATCACAGCATCAACGATAGGCTTAATCATGCTATTTATTGCATTAAACATTTACTTTGTTGCACTAATGGAAGGAAAACAAATAGAAAACTGGCCTTACTTACTACTATTGGCAATGTCATTGCTCTATTTGATAGCAGTGTACGACATAGGATTTACACAAAAAAAATCAACAAAGAATGCAGAACCTTGATCTCAAATCAAGACAATCTTATAAATGCACGTTGAAAACCCAAAAAGCAAAAGCAAAAAAAAATCAACAAAAAAAAGTGTTTCAAACTAAAATTTTATCTGGATGCACATTCAAACACTTAAACCATGAAAATGAATAATTACACAACACAGAAAATCATTAAACCCTGTTTGCCATTTTCCCAATGGCTTTTATCCATTTTTCTCAGGACTTCCTTTCAGAGTACTTCAAGCTTGCTTCCACAAAGCCAAGGTAAATAGGGTTAGGCTTCAAGGGCCTTGAAGTAAACTCTGCGTGGAATTGAGTACCCATGTAAAAATTATGGGTTGGCAGCTCCAATATTTGCATTATTTTTTTAGCGGGAGCCATTCCTGAAAAAACGAGCCCGTGCTTCTCAAGGATATCGATGAATTTTGTATTTACATTGAAACTATGCCTGAACCTTTCCCTAACCATATCCTTGCCGTAAAGCCTATGCGCAAGAGAGCCTTTTTTTATTTTCACATCAAAGCCGCCGAGCCTTAAAGTCCCGCCAAGGCCCTGAACTTCCTCCTGTTCTGGCAATATGCAAATCACATTATTTTTTTCGTCTTTTTTTATTTCTTCGGTGCTTGCGTCTTTTATCCCGCAAACGTTTCTTGCAAACTCTATCACTGCCATTTGAAAGCCGTAGCAGATGCCCAAAAAAGGAATGTTGTTTTTTCTCAAATGTTCAGCAACCTTGATTTTCCCTTCTACACCTCTTACGCCAAAACCTCCTGGTATTATGACACCATCGACGCCTGCCAGTTCCCTATCCAAATTCACAAGGCCTTTTTCCACAGAAGTCGTTTCTATCCACTTTATCCCCACATTAACATTGAGTTTTATAGAACAATGCTCAAGAGCCTTTATTATGCTAATATAAGTATCGCTCGAACCGGTGTACTTTCCTGCAACGCCTATAGTTATTCTTTTGCTTGAATAAACCTTGTTCTTGTTGGTCCAGTCTCTTAAAGACTTGCTTCCATTGACCTTGAACTTTCCCTCAAGGCCAAGCACTTTCAATATTTCTTCATCGATGCCCTGCTCTCTGTAAAAAAACGGAAGACCGTATATGTTCTTCATGTCGTAAGTATTGAAAACCCTTTCCGTTGGAACATTGCTGTTCAACGATATTTTTTCTTTTATTGTTTCGGTTATTTTCCTTTCGCTCCTGCACACCACTATGTCAGGCTGCAAGCCTAAGCCCATGAGAGCCTTCAACCCTAATTGAGCCGCCTTGCTTTTAAACTCGCCCAAATGACTAGGCTCAAGTATGTAAGTGATGTTGACAAGGCAAGTGTTGTTTTTTCCCTCCTCATGTATCAACTCTCTAACGCTTTCCATGGCAAAAAGATTTTCATAATCGCCAACAGTACCCCCTATTTCTATGAGAACTATGTCGGCTTTTGATTTCATCGCCAGCCTTCTGAAGACAAGCTTTGTTTCGCCAGTGACATGAGGTATGTATTGCACATCCCTACCGTTGTATTCGCCGGCCCTTTCTTTTTTCAAAATATTATAATATATTTGCCCGTGAGTAGTGAAATTATCTTTTGATAAGTCCTGGTCAAGAAACCTCTCATAACTTCCTAAATCCATGTCTGTCTCAGTGCCGTCATCAAGCACAAAAACTTCGCCGTGCCTATAAGGGCTCAAAGTGCCAGAGTCTATGTTAAGGTAAGCCTCAACCTTCAAAGGCGCTACTTTCAAACCCCTGTCCTTGAGCGTCTTTCCCAGCGCAGAGGAAAAAATCCCCTTGCCAATGCCACTAATCACAGAACCAGTGATTATAACATACTTGGTTTTGCCTATTACATAACCCTCAGGAAAAGAAGAAAAGTTCTCCTCGCTTGACTTGTCCGCTATCTTGCCCAACAATTTTTCATCCACACAAAGACCCCCTTCATGAGACAGCAAAAGTAACGCCAATCTTGTATTTAATTTTATTCTACAAAAAAAAGCAAAGCAAAATCTAAAAAACACGATAAAAAATAATTAGGAATACTAAGGCAACAAAATCAGTTTTATTAAAAGCCCTAAACAAACCAAGCCAAGAAAAGCCACGGCAAAATTTAAGCTTTTTGCCTTACAAAACAAAAAAACCGAGAAAAAACCTAAGGGCTTAAGCCAGACTTCTTTGAAAAAAAAACTAACTCAAAAGACCAACAAAGACAAAAAAAACAAAAAACTAAAAACCAAAAAAAAGACCAAAAAAAACCAATTTAAGACTGCTTAAAAATAACCAAAAATACAAAAGCAAAACCTAAAAGATACTTTTTTAAATTAGAAATATCATATAAATAATTTATATTGGTTGAAAAAAGAAAAAGAAGTAAAGGACATAACCAGACTTCTCAGACAAATCAAAAACAAAAAAAAAGGAAAATAAAAAAGAGGTGATAAATAATGATAGAGTTTGTTTATTGTAAAAGTTGCCACTCTGTCTTCCAAAAGACAGGCAATTTTTCTTTTGAAAGCGAGAACGAATGTTCTTGCGAATGAAACGGCTGGCTTCTCTAAAGCCCCTTTTCAAATTTTTTCAAAAATAGTCACTGTTGAGTATCTCTATCTGGCACCCACTACTAATATGAAACCAAAAAAAAACCAAAACATAAACCCACAAAAGCATTGGTTAAACAGAAAATAAAAACAACGCCACAACTATTTTAGCAATGGTTTTTTATATTTGAATTTGTTACTATTTTACATGAAACGCTTTTTACTTGGAATAATTATTTTTGCCGTCTTTTTGCCACAGACTTTCTCATTGTCAATAGATGCGCCATCAGTAGTGCCTGCATGGTCTTCTTTTGCTTTTTCGGTTTCTTTGGACCCTACAGAAACATGGGATAAAACAGTTGTCACTATTGACAAAAACATTATCCTAAACGCGTATTCCAACGGAGCCATACTCCTTGACCCTACAAACGGCGCGCAAGCCATTAAAACAGCAGTAATTGACACAGACCCTTTTTCTTCATCAGGGCTGATGCTTTTCGTGGTTTACTCAGGACTTTCCCCGGGCAAACACTCAATTTCTACAGTTTCTGGATTTTCTTCAGCTAATGCTTCAGTCTTATCCATTGTTCCTTTGGACCAAAACTTAGGCTTTGAAATTCTTTCACTGATTGACTTACAAGCGGAAAAAATATCAAGCATAGACAATTCTCTCGAAGACTTCAATAATGAGCTTTCTTCCCTCGCAAAAAAAGTC
>JBBISX010000088.1:0-3753 GCA_037441005.1 Candidatus Iainarchaeum sp. | reverse complement strand
GAAATTACATGTTATATCTTATTTGTTCAAACTGAATTACTGTCTGAGCCCGCTGAGTTTGTGAAGCGTTGTAAAGATTGTTGCTGTTGGAAGGTGTGCAAGAGGACGTGAAGTGCCTGTGGTTTTGTTTTTTAAATTCCAAGGTTGTTTTTTTTTCGTGGACAGGGTTTTTTCTGAGGCAGGGCGGTTTTTGCTGTTTTTTTTTGTTTATTTTTTAGGCATTGCTTTGGTGTTTTCTTTTGCGAGTTATGAATTTTTTTCTTTGGTTTTTGCTTATTCTTCTCTGTTTGTGCTTTCTTTTTTCGGCGTTTTTGGGGAAGTTTATTCAGAGGCCCCTGTTCTTTTGTCTTTGAGCGTTTTTAAGGAAAAAGTGTGGCTGAGTTATTTGTGCACTGGCTTGTTGGAGTTTTTTGTAGTTTTTTCTTCTATTCTGGCTGCTGGTGGCAAGAAGGCATCTGAGAAGGCGTTGGGCGTTTTTGCTTCTATTTTGTTTATTTTTGTTTTCAATACTTTGAGGATAGTTGGAAGTATTCTTGCTATTCATTGGTTTGGTTTGGAAGCAGGGGTTTTTTCTCACGACATTTTTTTCAGGGTTTTTTTGTTCTTGTCGATTTTTGTTTTTTATGCTTTCTGGCTTTTCAATTCAGAAAAGTTGTTGGCTTTTGGCACTGGCAGGTTTTTTGGTTGGTCGGATGCTGTTGGAGACAAAGACTTGAACCAAGCAAAAACCAAAAACCCACGGCGAACTTGAGGCGACTTACTGTTTTTTCCTTTCAAAACTGAATAATCTGTGGCAAGGTCTTAAGAGTATGGCTTTTGGCTTTCAGCCTCTGTTTGCTTGGTTATGTTTTTTCAACTGAATTCATGGCAAGGCTTGTTTTTTTTTCAAAGAAAAAGGTTTAAATAGAAAAAGCGAGTTTTAGTTTAAGCGGTTTTGTATGGCGATGTTGAAAGGCCAGGCTTTTGATGTTTTCAAGTTGCTTATCGCGGCTGTTGTAGCTGGTTCTATTTTGCTGATTCTTTTGCAGGTTTTAGGCGGAATAGATTTTTTGAACGAGAAGGACCCTAACAAAGAAGCTTCCAACTTGGTTAAGAACGGGGTTAATTCAATAGCAAGCCCTCAGTTTGCTAAAGATATAAGGTTTAAGGAATCTATGAGCATGAGTTCTAAGACAATTGCTACTAAGTCTGAGGGTTTGGATGAGAGTCAGATTTGTGTCTTGGTTTCTGGTAAAGTTCCTAATTATGACAATTTTACGACTAATGGTAAAATAGTTCAATACAACGGCAGAACGACTCAAAAGGCAAGGCTTTTGGCTATTTGTGATAGGGGTTCTGAATTGAGTGGTACGGACGGTACTATTGATGCTTTAGGTCTTTCAGAGAGATATGATTTCGATTTGGGCGATTGTGCAGATGATTTTGAGGATGAGTCCAGCATAGCTTGTGTTGTCGTTGTTATTCCTGATGTCTGATTTTTTTTAAGGTAGTGTTTTTTTTGAACGATTTTTTTAGTGGTGCTTTCAAGTGTTCTGTTTTTTTTTAGTCTTGGAAAGGTTCTCCGAACGAGACTTCGCAGGAAATTTCGCAGTCCGATATTATTGGGTCTGAGTTTGTTGAGCATCTTGCATAAACGTTGGTTGTTATTTCTGCCAACACTATTGCGTTTTCTTTTTAGTAGTTTATTGCTTTGTAATTATTTTTTTTTATTTCGATGCATTCTTCGCTTATGCCGAAGTATTTTGAAAGGGACTTAGGGCTGAAGATGCTTCCTTTGGTTATTTTTATTTCTTTTATTTCTATTTCGTTTTTGTTGGGTTGTTTTGCTGCTGATTGGAAGCCTATTGCCATTTTTTCTCTGCTTGCTTGAGTGTTTAGTTCTTCAAAGTAGCTTATTGTTGTGACTATTATTACCAGCACCATTAATGCAAAAATCGCGCCAAGCAAGAGGTTGAATGGTTCAAAGGCTTGGCCTTTTTGGCTTTTCATAGCGATCCCACGAAGAGGTTTGATAGCACCATGCTTATTACGAAAACTATTACTGCTATTGGCAGGAAGAACGCCAAGTTGATTTTCAACAGCAGGTCGTTGTCTTCTTCTATTTTTGTGGTGAAGTAAGTCATTATTAGCACTATTTCTATAATGTATAATGCTACTATTAGTATGAATTGTGTTGGCGATGCTATTGTGGCTATTGCTTCAGGCTTTATGAATGCGGTTGCTTCTGCAAATCCAGAGCCTAACTCAGTCATGTTTTGGGTTGCGGTTTCGTTTGCTATTCCAGAGCCTGCTATTGATGCAATAGTGACTATGACTATTCTTTGAAGACTAGTGGTTATTCCTAATACCATCGGGGCTATGAACATTGCCATTGTTTTCATCGTGCCGGTGACATCAGAGACCATGGCTTTCAGGCTGTTGTTCACTTTTTCCGAGTTTTGGAGTTGTATTGAGAGCGCTATCAGAGTTCTTGCGGCAACGTTAGAGCCTAATTGCACGGAGTCAACCATTATTTTCATGGAGCTTTTTATTATGTTTGAAGGGATTTTTGCTATTGAGCCTATGTTTTGGTCAAAGACTGCTTGTTCTAAGGGCATGCCCATTAGCTTTATGTTGTCTATGGTTCGTGCAAAGACTTTTTTTGATATGGAAAGGTCAGGCAGGAATTCCGTGACGTGCTTTATTGCGTCTTCCACTGGCTTGTTTTCTCCCATTCTTGAGGCAAGGACATAAAGCGAATCCTTGAACTCTGTTTCCATTTGTTGTATCTCTAATTGTGCTTTTCTTTTGTAAATGCTTGAGTAGTAAAGCACTATCGCGACAGCTATTGAAAGTGTTATTAAAAGCCCAAAGACCAAGTTGTAAGGCGCTATGTCGTTTTCGCTTTGTGAAAAGAAGAGTTGTTCTTCTGCCTTTACTTCTAGCGCTATTTCTTTTTCCAGTTCTTCTCTGGTTAGTTCCGTTGACCTAATTTTTTCTCTCATTTTTTGGTTGAATAGTTCGCCTCCTCCGTTTTCGTAAACATCAAAGTAGGTTTGGCTTCTGCCTGCTCTTTCTAAAGCCAGTTTTTTTGAAAGGTCTGGGCAGATTATTTGTTTTCCTTCAGTGCAGGCATCCAAGCCAGAACTGCCTAAAACAAAGTTTGGCGGAAGCCCTTCTGTTGAGACAACATAGGAAAGAGTTCCGCCTATAAGCAGTACAATCAGGGCTATTATTCTTACATCTGCTTTTATTCCAAAAAAGTTGCCGTGCCATTTTTTCGGCAGGCCTTCATGATTGTCAGGTATTGCAGGCGCTTCGTAAGTAGGCGGTCTTTTTTGGATAATGGCGTAGGCAAAGGAAAAAGCTACTAATGGTATCAATATGTTGTATATGATCAAAAGTACTATCGGGTTTGCTAGCGGTGCTCCAGTGAATGAACTTCCTACTGGCAGTATTATTATCAAAAGAAGCGGAAGCAGTACTCCTATGTAAAAAAGCATGGTGCTTGGTTGCGTGAGGTCTCTCGCGTATTGGTCCATTTTGGTTTTTACGCTGTCAAGCATTTCAGAAGTGGTTTCATCTAGAAGTGCATATCTTTTTGCTTCAGTGTTTTCTATTACAGAAGCCCTTACTCTCATCAGTGCTCTTTTAAGCTCTGAACTGTAGTTGCCCCACCTGTAAGCCAGCTTGTCAAGGCCTTCAGAAATAGAGTTGTAAACCCCTAGTTGTGTTTTCCATATAATTTCTTTGAAGTCTTCCGCGAGTTTTCCT
>JBBISX010000087.1:0-3797 GCA_037441005.1 Candidatus Iainarchaeum sp. | reverse complement strand
TGAAATAACCTATCCTGCTAAAATAAAGGTTCTTGAAGGGTTTGTGTTCAGGAGAAGTGCGCCTGCAATAGTAGGCATAAAGGTATTGGAAGGAAAGCTGTTCAAAGGAGTTTCTTTAATGAAAAAAGAATCGGTAATAGGCAAGGTATTGGCATTGCAAAGCGAAAACAAGAGTATTGAACAAGCTGAAAAGTCTATGGAAATAGCAATATCAATAGACAAAGCAGTGGTAGATAAAGACTTTTCGGAAGGAGATGAATTATATACATTCATACCTGAAAGCCATTTTGGCAAGATTGAGAGCATTATTGACTCTTTTTCCAGGGAAGAAATAGCCTTAATAGAGGAAATAAAAGCTCTTCAACAGCTTATTAAAAAGGAGGAGGAAAAATGAAGCTGGTGATTTCTGATCCGAGTACAAGAAAAGCGTACACCAAGACAATTGAAAACGCTTCAATGTTCTTTGGGAAAAAAATAGGCAGCGAGGTAGAGCTTGGGATAATAGGCCTTGAAGGCTACACCGCTGTCATAACTGGAGGCTCTGACAAGCAAGGTTTTCCAATGCAAAAAGTAATAGAAGGCGGAGCAAGAAAAAAAGTGTTGAAGTTAGTAGAGCCGAAAAACGGCTTGAAAAAAAAAGTGACGAGAAGAGGAAGCATGGTTACCGAAGAAATACAGCAATTGAACCTGAAAGTGGTAAAGCAGGGACAAAAGCCTCTTGAAGAATTATTGGGCGGGGAAAATAAAGAAAAGCAGAAAGAAGAAGGCAAGAAAAAATAATTGATGGTTATGACAAAAAGGCAAAAGCAGAAAAAAGTCATACAGGCTGAAGTTAACATCGGCATGATCGGTCATGTTGACCATGGAAAAACCAGTTTAGTTAGGGCTCTTACTGGCAAATGGACTGACACGCACAGCGAAGAAATAAAGAAAGGGATTTCAATAAGGCTCGGCTATGCTGACGCGACTTTTTACAAATGCGAAAACATAAAAGGCCCTGAGGCTTATAACGTCAACGGAAAATGCCCTGATGGACAAGAGGCAACAATAAGCAGGCGCGTCTCTTTTGTTGACGCGCCGGGGCACGAAACACTAATGGCTACGATGCTTTCCGGCGCGGCTTTGATGCATGGCGCGGTCCTTGTCATAGCAGCTAACGAAAAGTGTCCTCAATCAAGAACAGCGGAACACTTGATGGCTCTCAAAATAAGCGGCGTCAAAAGCATAGTTGTTGCGCAAAACAAAATAGACTTAGTGGATGAAAAAAGGGCTAAAGAAAGCTACGAAGAAATAAAGGCGTTTTTGAAGCAATACGGGTATGAAAACGCGCCTATTATTCCAATATCTGCTAATTTTGGCATAAACATAGACTTGCTCATAGAAGCAATAGAAAAGAACATTCCTACGCCGAAACTTGATTTTGAAACCAACTTAAAAATGTACGTTGCGAGGAGCTTTGATGTGAATAGGCCCGGGACAAAGCCGGAACACATAGTCGGTGGAGTCTTAGGCGGAAGCATAATTTGCGGAAAGTTGAAGGTGGGCGAAGAAATAGAAATACTGCCAGGCATAGAAGGCAAGGCGATAGTGACTAAAGTTATTAGCCTGGCGGCAGAAGCAGGAAAGCTTGAAGAGGCTTACCCGGGAGGCTTAATAGCAATAGGCACTGAACTTGACCCTTACTTTACCAAGAACGACGAAATGCGAGGACAGGTTGTTGCAAAGCTGGGAACTTTGCCGGCACCTGCAACCGAGTTAAAAGTAGAAGTGCATGAAATAGAAAGGCTGTTGGACAAAATAGACACTTCCTTGAAAACCAACGATTATGTTGTACTTGCTGTAGGGACTGCCACGGTAATAGGGCAAGTAATGAGGCCGTTAGGCAAAAATGTTTTTGAAATAAGATTAAGGCAACCTGTTGTAGCTGAAAAAGGAGAAAAAATAGCCATAAGCAAAAGAGACCCGAGCGGCTGGAGGCTCGCGGCTTATGGAATAATAAAATAATCAGCTTCGATTTGCTTAATAATTTTTTTAATATTAAAAATAAATTTGGAGAGTATTTTGAGGCAAAAAAATGTCTGTTGAAGATGACGCCTTTCGCTATGCAATAAAAAACGCTTTTGAACACTCTGGAAAGGCAAACCAAGGGGCAGTACTTGGAAAACTCAAAGCGATTTACAAAGAAGCAGAGGTTAAAGAGTTAGCTCTAAAAGCCAAACAAGCCTGCGAAAAAGTCAATTCAATGAACGAAAAAGAAATAGAAAAACAATTCAGGGTTTTTGACGCTAATGGCTGGGAACTAAAGCCAAAACAAGGCAGAACTGGCTTGCCGGAGCTCGAGTGGGCGGAAAAAAGAGAGAAGGTGGTTACGAGGTATGCTCCGAATCCTAACGGGCCAATGCATTTGGGAAACGCAAGAGCAGCTTTTTTGAGCTATGCTTACGCGGAAAAATACTCAGGAAAGTTCATACTTAGGTTTGAGGACACTGACCCTAAGGTAAAAAAGCCTATGAAATACCCTGAAAAAGTCTTCAAGGAAGACCTTGAGTGGTTAGGCATAAAAGTGCAGGAAATTTACTTTGCCTCTGACAGGCTTTTGATTTACTACGACTACATGAAGAAAATAATAAGCACTGGTAAAGCATATGTGTGTTTTTGCGAACCTGAAAAATGGAAAGAAAAAGTCTCTAAAGGCAAGGCTTGCGAATGCAGAGAAAAAAAACCAGAAGAACAACTTGCTTTTTTTGAAAAAATGCTGTCGCACGAACTAAAAGAAGGCAGTTGCGTATTAAGGCTAAAAACCGACTTGAGTCATAAGGACCCAAGCATCAGGGATTGGTGGATAGCAAGAATAATAGACAATCCTGAACACCCGAGAGTTGGAAAAAAGTTTCATGTTTGGCCAAGCTATATGTTTCAAAGCGCCATAGATGATCACGAAATGGGAATTACGCTTATTCTAAGAGGCCAGGAACACGCCCAAAACCAAACCAAACAAGAATACCTGTACAATTACTTTGGCTGGAAATATCCTCACGCAATACACTTCGGCAGGTTTAGCATAGGAGACATTGTTTTATCAACCTCAAAAACGAAAGAAGGAATAGAAAAAGGGCTTTACTCCGGCTGGGATGACTTAAGGCTAGGCACGATAAAAGCTTTTAGAAGAAGAGGCTTCAATCCAGAGGCAATAAGAAAAATAATAATAGACTCTGGAATCACGGCTAGTGACGCAAAAATATCCTTTGAAAAGCTGGCAGCATACAACAGGGAAATTATAGGCAATAACGTTAAAAGAACCTGTTTTTTGAAAGAAATCCAAAAAATAGAGATAGAAAAAAAAAGGTCTGGAGAAGAAATATACATTGAAAAAAGCGTTGCCGAAAACAGCCTTGGAAAAAAAATAACGCTGAAAAGCTTATACACTGTTGAACTAACAAAAGAAGGAAAGACATACAAGGCGTTTGCCAAAGAAGAAAAAGAAAAGAAAAGTCAGGTAGTTTCATGGCTGAAAAAACCGATGGAAGTAAAACTCATTAATGCAGACAACAGCGTTGAAAAAGCACACATAGAAGAAACAGAACTAAAAAAAGGAGAATATCTTCTGTTGGAAAAAAAAGGCTACTTTATCGTGGAAGATGAAGAGAAAAAAACACTGTGCTTCAGCCATGAATGAAGACAAAAAACAATGAAAGCTTGAAAGTCAAAAAAAAGCCTGCGAAGCAAAGCAAAGAATCTTTAATTGGTTTTTGTTGTAGAATTGTTGATTAAAGGTGATTTTTTGTTAGGAGAGATAA
>JBBISX010000086.1:0-3817 GCA_037441005.1 Candidatus Iainarchaeum sp. | reverse complement strand
ATTCAGAATAAAGGCTCTTAAGTTTTTCATGGCTTGGGCTTGTTATTAAATTGAGTTTTTTTTCCAACCCTAATTTTTTTGCCTCTTCTTGTATTTTATAGCTTAAGTTTTCTTTGTCGTTTCCTGCTATAGTCAAAAAAAATTCTTTTTCCTTGATTTTTTCAAAAGCTTTTAACAGTTTTTCAATATTTTTGTTCTTTGAAAACCTTCCTACATAAATAAAAGTGTTTTTTATCTTTTTTCCAGCAGTAAAGTTTGTAAGGTCTATTCCATTTTCTATAAGAACTACTTTTTCGCAAATTTTTTTGAATACTTCAAAGTCGTTTTTGCTGACCGCTACTATCGCATTAGCTTTTTTCAGTATGGCTTTTTGCAGAAAGAAAAAATAGAATTTTTTAATATTGTCTAAATTTTTAGTATGAAAAATCCCCCCGTGGGTAGATACAAACACTTTTTTTTTGTGCAGGCTTTTTGTGATAAGAAGAAAATCAGAAAAAAATCCTATTCCGTGGACGTGTATTATTTCAAAGTCTTTTATTTTTGATATTATTTGCGGTGCTATTTTATAGTATTTTAAGTCCAGAAAACCAAGCCTTTCTGTCTCAATCCCTTGTATTATTTCATTGTTTTTTTTTGAGCATTGGTTTAAGCAAATTACTTTAGTATAGTGTCCTTTTTTTTTGAGTGCTTTGCTTAAATCAAGCACGTGGGTTTCTATTCCGCCAACGCATGGATAAAAATTGTTACAAACTTGCAGTATTCTCAATTTTATCTACCTTTTTTCTAAAAACTATTTTTGATTTAACTTTACTTATAACTCCTATATTTGCGTTTTAAATATTGATTTTGGTACACTATTTTAAGACAATGGGTTATGGATGGTTAAAGCCAAAGAACAAAAGCTGCAACAAAAAACAAGAGCTAAGGAAGCTTAAGTGCTTTTGGAATTTAGGTCTTTCAAAAACGTCTTAGTTTTCATTATTAGAGGCTAAAAAAAAACTTTTAAACTAGAAAGTTGCATTTTTTATAATCATTTTTTGAGGTGGTTTAAAGATGGTAAAAAAAGAGAAAGAAAAAGGGTTTCAATGCGATTGTTTTTGTAATGGGGTTTGCAATAAGTGTTCTGTGGTTTTATTGGGTTTCGGGCTCTTGTTTATTATAGTAGGTACTGAGCTTGTCAGGTTGCCTCCAACAGTCAATGGCTGGTCAATTTTTGGACTTTTGCTTTTGGTATTTGGGGTTTTGGGGCTGATAAAGCCTTGAATCAAGAGTGGTTATGCTGATAGCAAAAAAGTAGAGCCAACTCAAGGCAAAGTAAAAATGCACCGAAGCCAGTCTGAAAAAAAACGGAAAGGCATGAATCAAATTAAAAATTATCAATATTAAATTCAAACAACTAACCATTGGCCTGCCAAGCCTTGCCAGCAGGATAAAAAGAATTTACGAATAAAAACTGTTTTTAGTAATTTTCTGTAGTAGGCGCTGATTGCAATTTTTGTTGATTGATAAACGGCCTTCAATTTAATAAGAGACAATACCATAAAACCCGGAAAACCGCAAGACCTAAAAAACATCGCAAAGTGCAAAGTAAATCGCAAAACTAAAAGATTAATGCCATTTAAGCCGTTAAGCCTTTATCATGTATTTTCTCGCTTTGTATTTTGCCAATATAATTTGTCTAATATACAACAAATGCCGATTGTAAGGCTTTATTAAGCCTAAATGTTTTTTTTTTGATGACAAAACTGATAAGACTGAAAAAATCAGGTCATGTAAAAATTTTCTAGTTTTTTTTTATTTTATGGTATCAGGGCACGGCGCAAACTCGCAGGAAGGCGGAATTCGCGAAACAAAGCTTCCATCAGAGCATTCTAAAACATCATCAGTGCAGACGACTACACCTTCGTCATATTTATTTGGTACTGCTGTTTTGTCATACTTTTCTGTCAATATTTTCAGATTAGCGTTTTTACACTCTTCAAAATCGCAAAACGGCGGTTTTCTGACAACGAATGTCCCGTTAGGGCATGTTTTCACTTCTTGTGTACAAAAAGTAGTTTCATATATTTTCCAACCAAGTGTAATCATTTTTCCAGAATTGAAAGAATCCACTAAAACAGCAACGGTTTTTCCCGTAGGGCATGAACAAGCGGCACAAACAACCTCTGCTGTGATTTTTGAAGTAACTTCATAAACCTCAATTCCTTGTGTTTGAATAAGCCACTCTTTTATTCTTTCTTCTTCGCTGTCAAAAAGTCTTTTTACCGGCCAGTTAGGGTAATCCCAACGGTTGGTGTTGCATTGCATTGGCTCTATTGTGAACCAAACTTTGTTTTGCCCTTCTTTTGAATAAATCAAGAGTGTTGCAAAGTATCTTCCTTTTTCTTCAACTATTTTTTCCAAAGAGATAGTATAATTCAAGAAATTTTTTTCTTTTGCGGTTTTTTCGCCCAAATAAATTTTTTCAGTCCACTGGCCGCCTTTCATGTCAATACCTTTGACAGAAAGCTCTGTTCCTATTTCTCCTTCCCACACACAAACATTTCCTTCCGTACATCTTGAATCAAGAAATTTTAATACTTTTACTTCAAGTTTTCCTTCCAAATCAGTGTAAAAGTCATTTTCAGTGATTGAAAAAGGCTCATTGAAGTAAAAAATCTTTTTAATATCGACCAAGCCTTCTTTAGTTAATTTGAAAATAGAAGAACCAATAAACTCTAGGTAATAACCTTTGAAAAATAAAGCAGTTTCTCCTTTTTCAAACTCGTAAAAAAACATTTTTGATTCTTTTGTCGGCAGGAAAGTCAATTCAGTGTAGAACCCTTCCGTATTCAAGTCAAAAAAACGTATTCTCAGGTTTTTGTCTTCGCTCAAATAGTGCAAGTCAAAAAGTATTTTTGATTCCTTTTCAAAATAAGCAACAACATAATTTTTGGTGTCTGCTTGTGGCTTCTCCGAACATCCGGAAAGCAACAGTAGAACTGCCCCGAGTAAAAAAATGCCCTGTATATTGCTCCTTTTAAATTTGACCATAAAAATACATTATTATTAATCAATTAATAAGTCTTTCCAAAAACTAAGTAAATTGCCTTCTTACGAAAATTGTGAAAAATACAGACCAAAATTTTTTAGATGACTTTTTGACTAAGTAAGGCCTATTTGGTCTTTTATTGCTTTTATGGCTTCTATTGACAAGGTGAAAAACTCTTCTAATTGCATTCCTGTCAGTTCTATTTCTTTAATTAATTCTCTGTCACAATTTGCTGCGAAACTCTTGTCCTTAAATTTTTTATTAAGCCCTTTTGCATCCATGTCTGTTATTCTTTTGTTTCTCATCAAGGCATAAGCATAAATTATTCCCGTGAGGGTTTCAGAAGCTGCAAGGCAATGTTGTATTATTGAATTTCTTTTTTTGTTTTTCAATAAAGGTATTTCTTCAAGCCCATATGCATGCGATTGCAAATTTTCTATGAATTTATCGTCAAAACCTTTTTCTTTCAAAATTTTTTCAGCAAGTATGCAGTGCTGTTTTATGTCATTTTTTGTAAGCGCCCAATCAACGTCATGCAATAAGCCAAGCATCCCCCAATAATCTTTGTTTTCCCCAAACTTTTCCGCCAGTGCTCTCATTATTGCTTCTGTTTCAAGGTAATGGTTCATGTCTGAGTCAAGTTGAGGCATGCTTTTTAGCAACGAAATAGCTTCTTCTCTTGTTATTGGCAAGGTATGCATTTTTTCCCTTTTTAGTCACTCTAACTTTATTGCATTGCAGGAGGGAGGATTCGAACCTCCGAAGGCACTAAGCCACCAGATAACC
>JBBISX010000085.1:0-3830 GCA_037441005.1 Candidatus Iainarchaeum sp. | reverse complement strand
ATGGTTGAACTTGCATTGCATCAGGAAAGAAGGCGATAGAATGAGGATAGCAATAGTTGACACGATGTTCGCAAGAGGCGACATGGGCTCTTTGGCAGAAAAAACAATGCTAGAGTTTGCAAAACAAAAAAATTGGAAAATTTCAATTGAAAGAAAAACAGTTCCCGGAGTAAAAGACATACCTTTGGCTCTTCTTCAACTCCTTGAGTCAGGCTGCAAAGCAGGAATAGTTTTTGGCATGCCTGGTTCTGCACCAATAGACAAAACATGTGCTCATGAAGCCTCCTTAGGAATACAAAAAGTCCAGTTAATGACAGGCAAGATAGTTTTAGAATGCTTTGTCCACGAAGACGAAGCAAAAAACAGCGAAGAGCTTGGAAGAATAATGTACAACAGGACTTACAAGCATTCAATAAACCTTTTGTGGCTCCTTTTTTCACCAGAAGAATTATCAAAAAGAGCAGGCAGCGGAGAAAGGCAAGGTTTTGAAAATGCCTCAAGAGTGGAAGTAAAGCCATAGAGGTGTTTATTTGAAAATAGGCATAGTGGTTTCAGACTTTCACAAGGAAATAGCAAAAGAAATGCTCGAAGCAGCAATAACAGAAGCGGAAAAAAGAGGATACGAGGTAGAAAAAGTATTTCATGTTTTAGGCGCCTTTGACGCGCCTTTGGCTTTGAAAAGACTTTTAGCAATGCAAAGCATTGATGCAGCAATCGTTTTAGGCGCTGTTGTACAAGGCGAAACTTCACACGATGAAGTAGTTGCTTACATTTCAGCCGAAAAAATAACAGAGCTTTCCCTGAAATACGACAAGCCCGTAGGATACGGAGTTTCAGGCCCAAGGATGAATGTTGAACAAGCAAAAGCAAGGGCAAAAGAATTTGCGAAAAGAGCAGTAGAAGCAATATCAAAGTACGAATAAGCAAGAAGTGCTTAATTCACAATTTTTAAGGCGCGCTATCCAGCCAGTGTGTTCTAAGAAACCTGTCTTTTATAGAGCTTTCTGAATCTGGAAAGTTCTTTACTGCTTTAATTATTTTTCCATTTTGGTCAAACATTACTACATCAGTAACTATGTGCTTAGAAATTTCAACAGGCCCGTTCATTGTAAAATACGCAATTCTTTGCTCAAAGCCATACCCTGTCTTATCTATTGTTATAAAGCAGTTAACCAAAGAATTTTGTATTTTTTCAGCCCATCCAATAGTATTGTTTGTTTCTCTAAGAAGCCTCTTTATTTTCATATCCACTAAAGGCATCATCTTTGATTCCCTTTCAATCTCTGCCTTGTCTTTTTCTTTTATATTTATGGTTCTCTTCTTATTGCCTTTGCTATCATAATAACAAACTTCTGTTTGTAAGTATTTTCCATCTTTGCGAAAAAGCCTTTTTTTTCTTGCATAACACGCACTTCCATTTTCATAATTGCCATATTCAAAAAAAATTTCCCAATGCCCAAACAAAGTTTTTTTTCTTTTTCCTGGAATGACTTGTGTATTATAATATTCAGAGCCTAATTTTTCCATTAATTCACCCCTTAATTTTAAACCCGTAATTTCCATTATCCATTCGCGCAGGTTTGTCGTTCGTTTTTTAGGCGGTTTATTACATTTCCCAGGCACCATAGCCTATTAATTGCTTTTGAAATTTTTTAATAGTTCTGTCATCTACTTTTAGTTCAAGTCTTTATAAAGCCCAAATTTGCGTGTAATTGATGAAAATTGCTTAAAACAATAAATGTAAAACTTTTCATTTTTTGGCAGATTCAGCAGTAGCTAGTCAAAGCCCACCTTGTTTGTCATTTTTCAGGTTGTTTTTAAGCCAGCATATAAAATAATTGCGCGAGTTTTAATGTTTATGGTTAGTGCCCTTGTTTCAAAAATAGAGTCAGTTAAGGCCTCTGTTGCTTATGAAGAAATACTAAAGAGGTACGATTTTTTCAAGTCTTTTTCTTCAAGAAGCGAAGAGGATTGGTTTTCCGAGCTTTGCTTCTGCATTACTACTGCAAATTGCAGTGCTGAATCAGGCATTAAAGTGCAAAACTCTTTGGGCTTCAATGGCTTTTTTTATCTTCCTAAAAAAGAGTTGTCTGCAAAGCTGAAGTCTTTAGGCTATCGTTTTTACAACAAACGCGCAGAATACATTTGCGAAGCAAGAAAGCACTTCGGGATAAAAGAAAAACTAAATAGTTTTAGTTCAGAAACCGAGAAAAGGCTTTATCTAGTCAGGAATGTAAAAGGATTTTCTTTCAAAGAAGCTTCGCACTTTCTTCGCAATACAGGGCATGATAATTTCGCAATACTTGACAGACACATAATAAAGCTCATGCATTATCACGGTATGGCAAGTGAAATACCAAGGCACTTGAGTGAAAGAAAATATTTGGAGTTAGAGTGTCGCCTTTCAAAATTCTCAGAAGAGCTTGGCTTGAATCAGTCTTTGCTTGACCTATTGCTTTGGTATTTGCAAACAGGCAAAGTCCTAAAATGAATCCGTTTTGGTTTGCAACTGCTTTCGGCTTTCTTGCTTTTGCAGTTTTTTGTTACTATGTTTTATTCGCCTTTTTTTCTTTTCGTGTGCAAAAAGTAATGCCACGCTTCATCCAAGTCTTGAGTAGTCACATCAGGCCAATATTTGTTTATATGGTAATATTCCGAATACGCGCTTTGCCATAGCAGAAAACCAGACTTTGCTTCTCTTGGCTTTTCTTCATAGCTTGTCCTTATTACAAAGTCGCAGTTTGTTTGAACCCCAAGGTAGCGTTTTATGTCATTTTCATTCAATCCAAACACAAGATTTTTTAGCCTGTTCATGGGAGAACTGACGCTTTTCAGTATTTCGCTTTGTCCAGTATAACCTATTAGTATGTTCATTACTTTGTTTCCGTAAAATTTTGTTTCTGATTTTATCTGCTTGCATAATTCAAAGAGGTTTTTTGGTATTGCATCGTGTTTTGTTGATATTATATTTACTTTGACATTATTTTCGTGCAGTTCTTTTGAATGAAGCAGTTTATCAAGCCCTTCGTAGTAAATGTTGAAAAGGTTTTCCAATTCTTCTTTGCTTCTCTTGAAATTTTCTTCGCTTAGAGCATACACGCTGAACTCGTTTATTTCTTTGTGTTTTACCACCCATTCTATTGTCATTTCTATTTTTTCAGCGCCTTTCCTGTGCCCTATTTTCGAGTCAAGGCCTCTTTCTATTGCCCATCTCCTGTTTCCGTCAGGAATCAAGCCTATGTGATAGCCATTACCAGCCATAGAAATTCGCCTTGCTATAACCAAGAGACTGCATTGCAGGTATGAAGCCTCTCAACAAAAAACCAGGCCTTTGAGAAAGAACCTTTATTCCAAAACCTATTTTTTCCAAAGCCTTGAAATTGTCAAAAGTCCTAGGGAGGTTCTTTGCTATGAACTCCAACTCTTCGTTGTTGAACCCGTACAATGCTTTTTTTCCTTTTACTATTTTTTCATAAGTAGGGAAAGAACTTTTCCATAGCTTTTCGTACTTGATTAACACTTCTTTCGTCCAGTCATTTTTTTCAATAGCCTCTTTCGCAACCATTGCGGAAAATTCCCCGCTTTTCAAGGCTAAATGCGAACCTCCTTCAAACAGCGGAGAAGTAAAGCCAGCCGCATCGCCTATGAGCATTATTCCATCGTCAAAAGTTTTTTTCAAAGGGCCTGAAGAAGGAATAAGCCCGCCAAAAGTCTTGACTATCTTTTTTTCTTGCCACCCCATTTTTTTCACAAACAAATCGTTTAGTTCTTTCGCCCTGTTTTTTGATCCGTGACAAGGCCTATGTTTGCCCTCGTATTACTTTTAGGTA
>JBBISX010000084.1:0-3854 GCA_037441005.1 Candidatus Iainarchaeum sp. | reverse complement strand
TTTTAAGGCTGTTCCGGGCTTTGGCGTGTCTGCAAAAGTCGGCAGGGCTGATGTTTTTGTCGGGTCTTTTGAGTTCATGTTGAAAAACAAGGCTGTTGTGTCTCAATTGTTTTCTGATAAAATGGCTTTTTTTGAGTCTCAAGGCAAGTCTTGTGTTTTTGTCGGTTACAATGGTTCTGTAATCGGGCTGTTTGCTATCGCGGATGATGTCAAGCCTTCTTCAAAGGACGCCATTGGTTATTTGAATTCTGCCGGTTTTGAAACTTTGATGATTACTGGTGATAACGAGGTTGCCGCTAATTATATTGCCAGCAAAGTTGGTTTGAAGAGTTTTTTTGCAAAGGTATTGCCTGGCGGCAAGGCGCAGAAAGTGAAGGAGTTGCAGTCAAAAGGTTTCAAGGTGGCTTTTGTTGGCGACGGCATTAACGATGCTCCTGCTTTGGCTCAGTCTGATGTTGGTATTGCTGTTGGTGCTGGAACTGATGTTGCAATAGAGAGTGCTTCTGTTGTTTTGATGAAGGATGATTTGCTTGATTTGGTTTATGCTGTGAAGCTTTCGCGTTATGCTTTGAGGAAAATAAAGCAAAACCTTTTTTGGGCTTTTATTTACAATGTTGTTGGTATACCAATTGCCATGGGTGCTTTTTTCTACTTCAATGGTTTTCTTTTGAATCCTATGGTTGCGGGCACTGCCATGGCTTTTAGTTCCGTGAGTGTCGTGGCTAATACTATTTTGATGAAGTATTGGAACGGAAAGTAGTTGTTTTGTTGTTTTAACATGACACTTTGAAGGCTTGGCTTTGGTTTTAAACTCGGTTGGTTTGCTTGAAACAAAAAAGCTTTTAATTAGGGCTATGATGAGTGCATCGCATTGCTTCAGTTTTTTTTTGGTTTTTTGTTTTGAAAGTTTGAAGTTGCGTTAGTTTTTTTGAGTTTTAAGTCTTTTTTTGTGGATTTTTTTTTTGAATATTAGGTTGTCTTAAGTTTTTTCAGGTTGTAAGTTAATAAGACTTTTCTAAAGTAATAGTAGAATGAAGAGATTAAAAGAAAAGTTTGCTGATCCTTTGACTTCGCTTTTTTTGGTTGTCTTAATAGACCTTATTGGTTTTGGTATAGTAATACCTATTTTTGCACCTATGTTGTTGGGTCCTAATAATATAGCGCCTAATTTAAGTGAAGCTGTTCGTTCAGTCATGTTAGGCATTACTATTGCTCTTTATCCTATAGCGCAATTTTTTGGGGCTCCTATATTAGGAGGCTACTCTGACAGGGTTGGTAGAAAAAAAGCTTTACTCTTGACAATTGTAGGCACGGTAATAGGCTATGTTTTGTTAGGGTTGGGGATTATAATCAACAGCATTCCGTTGATACTGGTAAGCAGGTTGATTGAAGGTTTCATGGGAGGCAATATTGCTGTTGCTTATTCAGCCATTGCGGACATAAGCAAAGAAAAGGACAAGTCAAAAAATTTTGGCCTAATAGGAATGGCTTTTGGAATAGGGCTTATAATAGGGCCTTTCATAGGAGGCCAATTGGCAGACAGTACAATAAGCCCTTTGTTCAACTATTCAACCCCTTTCTTTTTTGCCGCGTTGTTGAGTATGGTCAACTTGGCAATAGTTCAATATTACTTCAAGGAAACCATAAAAGAAAAAGTAAGCAAGCCTATAAACGCCTTCACTGGGCTTAGAAATCTGAAAAAAGCTTTTGAATTGGGAAACATTAGAACAATTCTTGTTGTAGCTTTTTTGCTTTCTTTTGGCTTTAGTTTTTTTGCACAATTTTCTCAGGTTTATTGGGTTAAAAAATTTCAAATGTCAGAAGCGCAAATAGGAAATCTTTTTGCGTGGACTGGTTTTTGGATAGTAATAACGCAGGGAATAATAAATAGAAAAGTTTCGGAAAAGCTTAAGCCTGTGAAAATTCTTTCTTTTTCTCCTCTTGTTTTGTCAATAGTTCTCATGTCTTTGATAATACCGAACAACTTGCAGATAATTTACTTGTTGATTCCTTTTGTGGCAATTTCACAGGGCTTGACTTATCCTAATTATATTGCGTTGATCTCAAGCATGGCTGGAAAAGAATCCCAAGGTGAAATATTGGGGATAACCCAAAGCATTTCAAGCCTTTCTTTCATAGTGCCTCCAATAATAAGCGGAATAATTTCTACTTTTGATTACAAAATGCCAATAGTATTAGCTAGCTTGATAATAGCTTTTGCGTGGTTAATATTCATGACGAAATTTAAAAAAGAAAACAGAATGTTGTTTCATGAAGTTTGAATTGTGAACTGAAGAATAAGGATTAAGTAACGCTTGTTGTAAAATTGTTTTTTTTCAATCGTGTTTTAGAATTCTTGCAGTGTTTTTTGTTCTGCTTTTGAGAGCGGTTTTGCGTTTATGCCTAGTTTTTTTCTTATGGCGTGTGCGAATTCTTCTTCAAAGCCGTGAGTGGTGTAAACCATTTTTGGCTCGCTTTCTTTTACATACTTAAGCAAAGAGTTGAAGTCTGCGTGGTCTGAAAGTGGGAAAACTTTGTATTTTGTAGAGTATACCCAGCCTGTTGCTATTGCTATTTCTATTTTTTTTCTTATTTGGTGTTTAAGTGCAAATATCAGGTTGTCGTTTATTAGGTGTGGCGGGCAAATCAGTATATTGGCTTGGTCAAGGTTGTGGTCTAATTTGATGTAGTCTCCTAGCTTTATTCCTTGGTTTTCATAAACTTTGTTTTGTTCGAATATTTTTTGGTGCACTACCGGGGCTTCTCCTAAAAATTCGTTGCAAAACTTTGTGAGTTCTTGGGCTTTTCCAGTGCTATAGCCTCCTAGTATGATAAAATCGTTGTTTGTTATTGCTTTGTTAGCCCATATCATCATTTCTTCGTATATTTTTTCTCTTTTTGGAAAGTTATATTCTGGGGAGCCAAATGTTGTTTCTATTATGAGTGTTTCTGATGGTATTATTTCTGCGCCTTTGAGTATTATGCTGTCTTCTAGTTTGAAATCTGAGGTAAATACTGTGTTGGTGCTGTTGGCTATTTGTAGTTGTGTTGATCCTAATATGTGCCCTGAATTATGAAGCGTGCAATAAAATTCTCCTATTTGGAATTTTTGTCCTGTTTTTATTTCTTTTGTTTCTATGCCTTTTTCTTGTGTCTTTATTAGTTCTGCTGTTTCTTTTGTCATATAATAAGTGTTGGCTTTTGTTGTTTTTGCGTGGTCTGAATGTGCGTGCGTTATTAGTGCTTTTTTGCCTTTTATTCCTGAGGCGTCTACGAAGAGCTCTTCTTTTTCTTTGAATATTATTCCGTTTTTGTGTTTTATTTCCATCTTTAATTGTTTGTTGTTTTTGGTATTTAATATTTAGTCTATGCTGTCGTATTGGCAATGTCTTTGTATTTGGTTGGCAAAACTAAAATCTGGAAAAGCTAATGAGCTTTGCTTTTTTTTTGCTTTGTTATTTTCATAGGTTTAAGTGTATTGTTTGCCCTGCTGAATTTAATGCTGTTTATCAATCTGCCGGAATCGCAATTAGTGCTGTCGTATTATTTGGCTGTGTAATGGCAGTGTTTCCTATTTTATGTTTTTTTTTTCAGTTCTGTTTTTTGCTCGGTTTTTCTTGTTCTATTTTTATTGCTAGTTCTTTTAGTTGTTTTTCTTCTACTTCGCTTGGAGAGCCGTCCATCATTGATATTGCTGCTTTGTTTTTCGGGAAAGCTATTACATCTCTTATTGATTCTGCGTTGAATAGCAGCATTACTATTCTGTCAAGGCCTAAGGCAAGGCCGCCGTGTGGCGGGGTTCCATAGCTCAATGCTTCTACCATGAATCCGAACTTGTTTTTTATTTCTTCTTC
>JBBISX010000083.1:0-3857 GCA_037441005.1 Candidatus Iainarchaeum sp. | reverse complement strand
AAAATCTTCGAAAGAGAAAATTCTTCTTCTGACATGTAAGCATGCTCTGGGTTATTCAAGCCTTCGAGTTCTGCTATTCTTTTAAAAACCTTGTTCTTGGGAACCAACTCATCTACAAGGCCTAATGAATATGCCTGCCTTCCGCTCAATATTCTCCCATCGGAAATGCGATCAAAACTTTGTTGGGATATTTTTCCATTCCTGAAATATAAAACCTTTGCTCTGAATTCTTGGTATATTTCTGACAATATTTGTTGGAAAATTTTTTGTTCTTCTTCGGTGAATTCGGTAAAGCCAGAGCCTGCTGCTTTGTATTTGCCTTCTGTTAATACTGTTACCTTTACCCCTATTTTTTCAAGCAATTCAGTGAAATTGGGGAAAATGGATATTACTCCTATGCTGCCTGTGATAGCGTCTTCATCTGCCATTATGTACTTTGATGCTGAAGCTGCATAATAAGCGCCAGAGGCTCCAACGGAATTAATGTAAGAATAAACAGGTTTTTTTGATTCCCTTATCGCGTAAACCAATTGTTTTGAAGCCACTACTTCTCCGCCACCGCTGTCTATGTCCAAAAGTATTGCATCGATTGTACTGTCTTCGTTGGCTTTTTCTATTAATTCTACTATTTCTTCTGATGAAAGAAGCCCGTCATAATGGTCCTTGCCTGAAAAAATTTGCCCTTGGAGCGGTATTACTGCGATCTTATCTTTTTCAAATGATTGGAAGCCTGATAAAAATATTAAGCCGAAAAACCCTAATAAAAGAAAGAAGAAAATAACTACGGCAAAAATTAAGAATAAAGTGTATTTTTGCACATTGTTTTCTTTTTTTGTTTCTAAAATTGATTCGTTTTTAAATTCTTGAGTTAATGTGTTTTTTTTCTGATTGTTTTTTGTACTTTTCATATAGCGATATAAATAATGAGAATTTTAATAAACCGATTGGAGAGACACTTAATAGGTTGATATGATTGATTTTTTTGTCAAGCTTTTGATTTATCTTTTGCCTATGTACATTGCCAACAGTTCTGCTTTGCTTTTTGGTGGCGGCCAAAGGCTTGATTTTGGAAAAAACTTTTTTGACAACAGGCCTTTGTTTGGAAAAAGCAAAACAGTAAAAGGCACTTTTTTAGGCATTTTAGCAGGAGTGATAGTCGGCGCTCTCGTAATGGTTTTATTCAGAAATGAGGTTTTGCAGTTCAACAATTACATGCTTTTGGCTATAATGATTTCGGTTGGTGCCATACTTGGAGACATAGCATCGAGTTTTGCTAAAAGAAGACTTGGTTTTGAAGAAGGAAAAGAGTTTATCTTGCTTGACCAGCTTGACTTTTTGGCAGGCGGGATTTTCTTTGGAATGCTTGTTTATACTCCTGGACTTTACGAGGTTGTTGGTGCAATAATACTCACTTTTTTTATACATAAAATATCAAACTTTTTGGCTTACAAGATGAAACTCAAAAAGGTGCCTTGGTGATAAAGCTTGATTCAAGACTTGAAGAGGGTTTTTATTGGAAAAAAGCAAGCTTACTTTTTGATTAAGTTTTGGGTTTTTTTTCTCTTGGCAGAGGCGGTGCTGAATTATTTTGGAGTACATTGGTTGCAGGAAAAAATAGCTTACTTTGTTGGGAAAACGCTTGGTATAGAGCAAAAAGGGTATTTTTTGTTTGTAAACGATGGTATTTTTGAGATAAATGCTTCTTGCTCTGGCTTGGTTGGAGCCTCTATTCTTGGGGCTTTGGTTTTTTCTCTCAAAAAGCCTTCTTTCAAAAAAAAAGTGTTTATTTTCCTTGCTGGCTCTTTGTTGCTTGTTTTTCTCAATTTTTTCAGGGTCTTGGGCGTTGTTTGGGTCGGTTCAGCCTATGGAATAAGCGTTGCGGAATTCGTTCATGTTGTCTCGTGGTTTGCAACGACTTTTTTCGTTCTGACAATATGGTATTATTTCACGAAAAAAATTACAAATACGAAAGACTTTTCAGGCTTTATTTGATTTTTCGTTGTTCGTTGTTTGAATTTGAATGTGAAAACATTTTTTCTGCAAGCAATGCAAAAACAGGCCTTGTTATTGTTATGCCTATCAAAACCCCAAGTATGGTGGTTATCGCAAAGCCCCTTAACTTCAAAAAACCGGAGTTGCTGAAAAGTATTATCGGAAAAATAGCGGCTATTGTAGTGGCTGCAGCAGCAAGGATTATGAAAAATGCTTTTTTTACCCTGTTGGAATAAGTTATTTCGGTTGTTGCTTTTCCGCCTTTTAGCAATTCGTCTATTATCACTATTTGGTCGTTCAAGCCTGTTCCTATAGCGGCAATCAAACCTGCTACTGACGCCAAGTCAAGCCTGTTACCTATTATGACTGAAAAACCAAGAGTCAACAGCAATTCAAGCATGCCGAAAAACACGATAGGCAGTGTTAGCAACAGATTTTTGTACCTTATGAAAAGCACCAATAAGACAAAAAACAAAGCAAATATGCCTATGACTATGCTCATTTTGAGGAACTCTTGGCCAAGCAAAGGAGATATTGTCTCTTTTGATATGCCTTTAATGCCAACCGGCAGAGATCCTGTTTTTAGGAGTATTTCAAGTGACAAGAGCTCTTGCCTTGCTTCTGCCTCGCTGTTGGCATGGCCTCTTATGAAAAGGTTGGAAAAAATCTCGGCTTCTTCTGGATTTTCTATGTAAGGCAAAAGGCCTGCTATTTCCGGGGTTATTTTTATCGATTCTCTTAACCCTATAGCTTTCCAAGCCCAAGGCAAGCCTTCTTCACTTTTCACTTCCGAAACAACAAAGCCCAACTCCTCAAGCCTTGAGGTTAAATTACGGGAAAAGCCCTCAGGCACTATGGCTTTTTTCTTTTCTTTTTTCAACTCCGCTAGGGTTTTTTCCTGCTCTTCGGAAAAAGCGTTTCCATCAGCGACAATAAAAGGCAGGTTAGCGTTAAACATCAAGAGCTCTACTGTTGTTCCTTGATCAATTCCTTGCCTTTCCAACCCTGTGGAAAGAATTTCGTTGTCTGATGCAAAAACCTGCGGAGAAAAGATTATTACAGAATCAACAGGCCTGTCTATGAAAAAAAAAGTGCTTTTGCAGTTGTAATTGTTAAAGCCTATTTGGTCACACTTATGGAATATCCCCTTTGAAAAGCTCTGCGCTCCTGATTGGCTCAAAACAAAAGGAAGCATCCACTCATAAGAGTTGGTTGAAAGTTGCACAACCCCATAATTGTTGGTCCTTGATATTGCCAAAATGTCTGAGCCTTTGAATAAAACATTGCCGTCAAGCATTGCCTCGAATTTCGCCTGTGTCTTTATTATCTCTTCTATTTCCGCCAGCTTTTCCGGTTGAGTTTCAGAAATCTGTATCGAAACAGCATCCTTGCCCAAAGGATTGACTCTTAAGTCCTTTAGGCCGAACGCGTCTATTCTTTGCGTGAGTATTGAAGTAATGAATTCCATTTGTTCCGGCGAGACTTCTTCTTCAAGTTGAACCTGATAGTATGTTCCGCCTGTAAAATCAAGCCCGTACTGCAAGCCATTGAAAGAAAAGCCGAAAAAACTGCCATTATAAAAAATAGCGAAGAAGCTGAGCAAAATTGAAGCAATGAGCAGTACCACGCGCCAGTTTGAAAAAAAGTTTTTCAAGAGCCAGCCTCCTTTTCAGCCTTGGAAAGTATGAAAGGCGCGTTCAACAAAGTGCTTGACACCACATCTGCAAGAAGACCGAATAGCAAAACAACTGATATTTCAAACAAAACAGAAATTTGCGAAAAATAAGAAAACGTAGCCAAAGCAAATACTGATGCTATAGCGGTAAAGTTCATGGTTAAAATAGTTTTTATTGAATCTATGAGCC